>NZ_JBSFPX010000186.1:0-14868 GCF_053588415.1 Mycobacterium sp. NPDC003449 | reverse complement strand
AAACTGCCCACTTTCCAACGAACGTGGGCAGTTTTATGTCTGCTCGCGGGAGGTACCCGGGGAAAACTCAGCGGCCCTTGAGGCGGATCTTCCAGCGCACGAAACCGATATAGAAGATCGACAGGCCGGCCAGCATGGCCATATTGAACAGCCAGGCGCCCGAGGTGTGCTTCCAGAGCGCATCGTCGGGCATGATCGGTGGTTTCACCATATCGGTCAGTCCCACCGTCGACGATGTGGCCGCAAATCCCCAGCGCGCCGGGGTGATCCAGGACAACTGATCCAGCCCGGCCCGGCCGGTCACCGGGATCAGGCCGCCGGAGAACACCAACTGGCTCATGACGGTGACCACCAACAACGGCATGATCTGCTCGCCGGTCTTGGCCAGCGCCGACAGGGCCAGGCCGACCGCGGCAGAGCAGACGGTACATGCGGCCATCCCGACGAACAGCTCCAGCGACGCATTGCCGAGCACGTTGGCACCGTTGGTGGGTGCACCGACACCGATGATCGTGATGGCGGTGACGATGCCGGCCTGGACCACCGCGAAGATGCTGTACACGCAGATCTTGGCCAGCAGGTAGGCCGAGGTGGACAGGCCGACGGCCTGCTCGCGCAGGAAGATCGCCCGCTCGCCGATCAGGTCGCGAACAGTCAGCGCGGTGCCCATGAAGATCGCACCCACGTTGAGCAGCACCAGCACCTGCCCGGGCTGGTTCGGTGCCTCACCGGCCGGGTTCGGCTGACCGAGGCCGGTGTCGCCGGGCACCGACAGCGACAGCACACCCATGATGAACGGCAGCAGCGCCAGGAAGATGAAGTATCCGCGGTCCGAGACGATCAGCCGCATCTGGCGGCGGGCGATCGTGGAGAACTGGCGCAGCAGGCTGGTATGGGTCGGCTCGCCGATGTCCGCGGGTTTCTCGGCGGGCGGTTTCGGCGGCGGAGGCCCGTGCAGCGCGAGATAGCGCTGCTTGGCACCGTCGGGATCGCCCGCGACGGTGCTGAAGATGTCGGCCCAGTTCGTGGTGCCCAGCTCCGGGCCGATCTGGTCGGGCGGTCCGCAGAACGACGTCTTGCCGCCCGGCGCCAGCAGCAGCACCTGATCGCACACGTCGAGATAGGTCAGCGAGTGCGTCACCACCAGCACCACGCGGCCCGCGTCGGCGAGCTGGCGCAGCATCGTCATGACCTGGCGGTCCAGCGCCGGGTCAAGGCCGGAGGTCGGTTCGTCCAGGATCAGCAGGGACGGGCCGGTCAGCAATTCCAGCGCCACCGATGCACGTTTGCGCTGGCCGCCCGACAGCTTGTCGACGCGGGTGTCGAGATGCTTGGTCATCTCGAGTTCCTCGAGCACCTGCATGACGACCTGTTCGCGGTCCGCCTTGGTGGTGTCGGGCGGCAGCCGCAGCTCCGCCGCGTACATCAGGGCCTGCCGGACGGTCAGCTGTCCGTGCACGACGTCGTCCTGGGGCACCATCCCGATTCGGGAGCGCAGTGAGGCGTATTCGGCGTGTACGTCGTGGCCCTCGAAGGTGATCGTGCCGCTGGTGGGATGGGTCAGGCCGGCAACCTGGCGGGCGAACGTCGACTTGCCCGCGCCGGACGGCCCGATCACCGCCGTCAGGGTTCCCGGCCGCGCCTCCAGTGAGATGTTGTCCAGCAGGGTCTTGGTGCCCTCGATGGTCCACGTGAGGCTGCTGACCTCCAGACCACCCGTGCGGGTGTCGGCCTCGGTCTTGGTGCCCCTGGCCAGGGTTCCGCCGCTGAATACCAGGTCGACGTTGCCGATGGTGACCACATCGCCGTCGTGCAGCACCGCCGAATCGATCTTGGCGCCGTTGACGAAGGTGCCGTTGATGCTGCGCTCGTCGCGGATCGCGGTGCCGCCCGACATCGGGATCAGGGTCGCGTGGTGGCGCGAGGCCAGCACGTCGGGGATCACGATGTCGTTGTCGGTGGCCCGGCCGATCTTGATCGCTCCGGCCGGTGCCGGTGCGGACCGGCCCGGCCGCAGGATCTTGAGCATGCTGGTGGCCAGGTTGCCGACCTGCTCGCCGCCGCCCCTCGAGTCGACCGCGGGAGCCATCGAGGTCGGCGCCTGCGCCGGTGACGGGGCCGGGCTCGGTGGCGGCGTGCGGACGGGCTGCGACTGATAGGCCTGCGGTCCGCTGGAGTACCCGGATTGCGGTCCGGACGGATACCCGCCCTGCGGCCCGCTCGGATAGCCGGATTGCGGTCCGGACGGGTAGCGCTGCTGCGGACCCGACGGGTATCCGGGCCGGTGCGCACCGGGCGGTTGGGTGTAGGGCTGCTGCCAGCCGCCACCGGTCGGCGCCTGGGTGGGCCATGCGGCACTCGGCCGGCTCGCGACGGGCACCGCCGCGGTCGGGGTGCGGCCCACGTTGCCCTGGTGGCGGCCGACATCGAAGCTCAGCTGCGGGCCGTCCGGGTTGCCGATGTTGACGACCTGGCCGTCCTGGATGTCGACCGAGGGCACCCGGCGGCCGTTGGCGTATATGCCGTTGAGGCTGCCGTTGTCGATCGCGACCCATCGGCCCTGGTCGAAACGCAGCACCAGGTGGGCACGGGAGATCAGCGGGTGGGCGATCCGGACGTCGGCGCGCAGGTCACGTCCGATGACAACATCGTTGCCTGGGGCGAAGGTACGGGTCGACCCGTCGTACCGAACGGTAAGCGCAGGTGGGGCTGGTCGGCTCATCGCCGTCAACTGTATCGGGTGTTTCGGCCGGGACCGATGCGCCGCGGTGGTGTCGCGTCGTGTGACTATGGCCGGCGTGGGTCGTGAAGAGACAGCCGAACGGGTCCAAGGCGTGCTGCACCGGCTGACGCTGGTGCTCGCCGGAGTCGCCGTGGGGTTGCTGGCGTGTGCCGTCGCGCTGGCCTGGTGGAGCCGGCTCGGGGCCGCGCAACCCCTCGGTGCGGATTCCTGGTTCGCGGGTGTTCTGCACCGTTGGGGTGCCGATCTGCCCGGCCGGATCCCGCTGGCGGTGACCGTGGTGGCGGTGCTGCTGGTGGCCGCGATGGCGCTGGCGTGGCTGCGCGGCCGCGACGAGAAGGATTTGCCCGCGATACCCGTGGTGATCGTGGCCCTGGTGGCGTTGGTGTTCTTCGCCTTCTTCACCCAGGGGATCCCGGCGTTCTACCGCGCCATCGCCGGTTCCTATCCGGTGACGCCGTCGCTGCCCGCCGGTGTCGGCGCGTGGGGGCTGTGCCTGGCCGGTGCGGTGGCCGCGCTGCTGTCGGCGGGCGCCTTTGCGCGGCTGGCCCGCGAGGATGCCCGCCCGCTCGCGCTGGGTGCGGTGATCGCGCTGGTCGCCGGGGTCGCGGTGACGGTGGTCGCGGCGCGGGCCGGCGACGACGACCGCTTCGTGGACGCGGCGACGGCCGCCGCGACCGACGTGCCCGCCGCGCCGTCGGCGCTCGGGCGGCGTGCGTTCACCAACACCGTCGCCGGCGTGTTCGACGAGCCCGGTCCCGGCGGCGCCGGCCTTCCGCACTACCAGATCGCCGCCGCCGGAACCGGTTTCGTGGTACTTCGGGATCAGCGGGTGACGGCCTACGGGGCCGACGGCGACGAGCGCTGGCACTACGCCCGCACCGGCCAGGCCGACGTCACGGTGGACGGCATCCGGGTGGTCGACGACGGCGCCACGGTGCTGGTGTCCGCGGGCCGGGCGGTGGTGGGACTGGACGCCGTCACCGGTGAGCACCTGTGGACCAGCGCCGACGCCGATCTGGTAGAGGCCGTGCGCGGGCGCTACGGCCCCGCGTCGGGGCCGCTGCTCATGCGGTGGGACGAGACCCTGCGGTGGTCGCGCTACGACGCCAGGACCGGCAGGCCGATGTGGACGGTCGACGCGCCGCACCCGGACTGCGGCATGGCCGAACCGGTCGCGACACCGTCGGGTGTGGTCTCGGTGGTGCCGTGTGCGGACGGCAAGGTCTGGCTCACCCTGCTCGACCCGCAGACCGGTGAAACATCATGGGACACCAGCATCTTTGCCGGCCGGGCAGCGGGCGCCGACACCACCGACCCCGCCGCCGGTCTTGGCCCCCAGGTGCTGGCCGCCCCGGCCAACCGCGTCGGCGTGTTCGTCGACATCGAGCAACCCGGTGCCGAGCAGGGGTCGCTGTATGTCAATCTCGCCACCCGGACCGTGAGCCCGCTGCCGCCCGGCGGCTACCCCGCGCCCGCACCCGGTCCCGGCGACGAATTCGTGGTGTCGGACCGGCAACTGACGGTGTTCGGCGCCGACGGCGGGCAACGCTGCACGCTCGGGGCCGATCTGCGGGCCCAGGACAACCGGGTGCCCGGCCTGGGCGGCGGGGTCGCCTATCTGTCCTTCCCGGACGCCGTCGTCGTCGCCGCCCGCGGGGCCCAGGCCGGCCTGCTGACCTTCGACGCCGCGACCTGCGCGCCGACCGGGCGGGTCCCCGCCGAGGGGATCGAGGGTGTCGTCCCGGTGCCGGGCGCGGTGCTGGTGCTGCGGCGTGACGGGCGCGATCTGGTGGTCGACGGCTACCGGCCGGCGTGATCGGGGTCGGCGGGGTCGGCCAGGTTCGGCACCGCCTCCCCGGGATAGCGGTCCCCGGATTCCCACACATCCCAGGTCTGGACCGCCCAGAACACCCCGAACAGCAGGATCAGGACGATCTCGACCACGAACACCCCGAACGGTACGTGCGCGAGCAGGAACACCACGGCCATCGCGACCGTGGCCAGCATGAGGGCAGCGATCGTCGCGTAGAACCTGCCGCGGTGACGGCGCACCGCGGCCCTGGCGTAGCAGGCGTGGTATACGGCCACCAGCGTGATCGCCAGGAACAGTGCGACCGCGGCGAAGACATGCGCACGGGCCATGAACCAGTCCCACAACAACAGCACCGCCCCCGCCACGGCGATCACGAAAAGTGCTGCGGGAAGGAATTTCTCGGTCCGCAGCAGGACGGTCGCGACGCTCTTCCACAGGGTGGCGGCCTCGGCGCAGGCCGGGGCCGATGCGGTGGGAGCCGGTTGGTCGGGGCGCCACCGGCCCAGCGCCAGATAGAACGCCGCGCCGACGCCCGCCGCGACGAACAGCGCCGTCACATTGTTGGCGACGGCGCCGAACGGATCGGTCACCGACGGTAGCCACGGCCGGCACAGATTGTCCGGGCCGGTGGGGATCAGCGCCACGGCGAACGCCGTGAAGCCCGAGAAGTTCAGCAGCGCGTCCTCTCCGATCCGGCTGCCCTTGTAGGCGATCAGACAGATGCCGATGGCACACAACGCCGCCAGGAACACCGCATGCGTCCGGGTGTAGAAGAACGCGCTGATCGAGCCCTGCAGGCAGCTCTGCGCCGCGGTCAGGGTCAGTGACACCAGTAGGAACACCACCAGAGCGACCAGACTCACCCGCACATAGCGGTAGGTCACCATGGTGTCCTCGGGGCGCATGGTGTTCGTTATCTCACGAGCGCGTCCGGGGCTCCAGTCACCACGCAGTGGGTGTGGCTGTAGATCGTCGGCATGCACAGATTGCAGTGCGTGCACTTGGACCTGGTGGCGTGCGCGGCGCCGTCGGCCCTGATCCTGTTGATCAGATCGGGCTCGGCCAGCAGCGCCCGGCCCATCGCCACGAAATCGAAACCCTCGGCCATCGCGAGGTCCATGGTGTCGCGATTGGTGATGCCGCCCAACAGGATCAGCGGCAACTTCAGCTCGGCCCGGAACTGCCTGGCGTCGCGCAGCAGATACGCCTCACGGTAGCGGTACTCACGGAAGAACTTGTGCCCGCTCATCCGCACACCCCAGCTGATCGGCGGTTTGAAGTTCGCCGCGAACTCCTTGACCGGGGCGCCGCCGCGGAACAGATACATCGGGTTGACCAGGGAACTGCCCGCGGTCAGCTCGATCGCGTCGAGGCCGCCGTCCTCTTCGAGCCACTTCGCGGTCTGCAGCGACTCCTCGGTCGAGATGCCGCCGCGGACCCCGTCGCTCATATTGAGTTTGGCGGTGACCGCGATCCGCCCGCCGCCGTGGCTGTCCACCGCATCCCGCACGGCCCGGACCACGCCGCGGGCCACCTTGGCCCGGTTCTCCAACGATCCGCCGAATTCGTCGGCGCGGCGGTTGATCAGCGGGGACAGGAACGAACTCGCCAGATAGTTGTGACCGAGGTGCACCTCGACGGCGTCGAAGCCGGAGTCGATGGCCAGCCGGGCCGCATTCGCGTGCGCGGCCATCACATCACGGATGTCGTCGATGGTGGCCCTCTTGGCGAACCGCATCGACAGCGGGTTGAAGAACCGCACCGGGGCCAGCGCCTGCGCCTTGTTGGTCCTGGCGTTGGCGACCGGGCCCGCGTGCCCGATCTGCGCGCTGATCGCCGCGCCCTCGGTGTGGATGGCCTCGGTCAGCCTGCGCAGCCCGGGCGCCGCCTCCGGACGCATCCAGATCTGCCAGCCGTCGGTGCGCCCGCCCGGCGACACCGCACAGTAGGCGACCGTGGTCATCCCCACGCCGCCGGCCGCCGGCAGCCGGTGGTAGTTGATCAGGTCGTCGGTGACCAGCGCGTCCGGGGTGGACGCCTCGAATGTCGCGGCCTTGATGGTGCGATTGCGCAGCGTCACCGGGCCGAGCTTGGCCTCACTGAAAACATCAGTGAACACATTGGGCTGAGTGTTCATTCTGCTGAGCCTGCCACAATGTGTTGCGTGGGAGCGATCACTCTGGACGGTAAGGGCACGCGCGACGAGATCTTCATCGACCTCAAGGAGCGGGTGGCGGCGTTGACGGCCGCCGGGCGAACACCGGGTCTCGGCACGGTGCTGGTGGGCGACGACCCCGGCTCGCAGGCGTATGTGCGGGGTAAACACGCCGACTGCGCCAAGGTCGGGATCAACTCGATCCGCCGGGATCTGCCCGCCGATACCAGCCAGGCCGTCCTCGACGACACCATCGACGAACTCAACGCCAACCCGGACTGCACCGGCTACATCGTGCAGCTGCCGCTGCCCAAGCACTTGGACGAGAACGCCGCCCTGGAACGCATCGACCCGGCCAAGGACGCCGACGGGCTGCACCCGACCAACCTGGGCCGGCTGGTGCTCGGCAAGGAGGCGCCGCTGCCGTGCACCCCGCGCGGCATCGTGCACCTGCTGCGCCGGTTCGACGTGCCGATCGCCGGGGCCCATGTGGTGGTGATCGGGCGCGGGGTGACCGTGGGCCGGCCGATGGGCCTGCTGCTCACCCGCCGTTCGGAGAACGCCACGGTCACGTTGTGCCACACCGGCACCCGTGATCTGCCCGCGTTGACCCGGCAAGCCGACATCGTCATCGCCGGAGCCGGTGTGCCGCACCTGCTGACCGCCGACATGGTCAAGCCGGGTGCCGCCGTCGTCGACGTCGGGGTCAGCCGGGTCGACGATAAACTCACCGGTGACGTGGCCCCCGACGTGTGGGGGGTGGCCGGCCAGGTATCGCCCAACCCTGGTGGTGTCGGGCCCCTCACCAGGGCGTTCCTGCTGACCAACGTCGTCGAGCTCGAAGAGTCGAAACAGGCGTGACGCCAAAGGAATTCGCCCGCAAGGTGTTCGCCGGGCAGTGGCCGATCCTGATGGTCGGCCTGATCTTCATCGCCGCGTTCGGCCTGGTGGTGGCGGGTTACTGGCGGCGTGGCGCGCTGGTCATCGGGATCGGTGTGGGCGCCGCGGCGGCGCTGCGGCTGGCACTGACCGACGACCGGGCCGGGCTGCTGGTGGTGCGGTCGCGAACCATCGACTTCACCACCACCGCGACCGTGAGCGCGGCCGTGCTCTACATCGCCTGGACCATCGACCCGCTGGGCACCAGCTAGTCATCCTTCTTGCCGCCGAACGTGAAGTTGGTGGTCGCTTTCCGCCAAAAATTGACCAACAACTTCACGTTCGGCGCAGGGTTTGCGTGTGCAGAGTAAATCTGCCTGGCGAGCAATATTGCCCAGTAGGCAATATTTGGCTAGTCTGGCCGATGTGGGGCTACGCGAACGCAAGAAACTCGACACCCGAAGGGCGCTCAGCGATGCCGCGCTGAAGCTCGCCTTCGAGCGCGGCCTGGAGAACGTGACCCGTGAGGACATCGCCGACCTGGCCGGGGTCTCACTGCGCACCTTCAACAACTACTTCACCGGCAAGTACGAGGCCCTGGCCTTCCGTCAGGTCGAGCGCATGCGGCACAGCATCGAACTGTTGCGGGCCCGCCCGGTCGACGAGCCGTTGTGGACCTCGATCATCGAATCGGTGGTGGCCCCGCTCGACGCCGACTTCGCCGATATGTACGGCGCCGAGAACGTCGTGCCCACCCGCGGCCAGCTCGCCGAGATCCGGAAACTGCTGATGATTCCCGAGATCCGCGACGCCACCTTCCGGGGCATGTTCGACGAGTGGACCGCGGTGATCGCCGAACGCACCGGCACCGACCCGCACGACATGTACCCCCGGCTGGTGGTGGCCGTGGTGCGCGCGGTGGGCGATGTCGCGATGGACGAGTACGCGGCCGCCGAACCGCCGGTGGTCTTCACATCGTTACTACGCAAGGGTTTCGCGGCCGTCACCGCGGGACTGCCCGAACCTGGAGGAAAACCATGAACGAGACCGTCGATGTCGTGATCTCCGGAGCCGGGCCCAACGGCCTGCTGCTGGCCGGCGAACTGGCGCTGGGTGGGGTCCGGCCGGTCATGCTGGAGCAGCTGCCCGGGCCTGATCCCGAGCTGAAGGCCAACGGAATTGTCGGACAAGCCAATCGGGTCCTCGACCTGCGCGGTCTCTACCGGACGCTCAGCGAGTCCGATCAGCCGCCGCAACCGATGGGCGGCTACATCTTCGCGGGCATGCAGGTGCCGTTCCGCGATGTCCGCGACAATCCGATGTACGCCATGCTGATTCAGCAACCCCGCGTGGTGCGCAAACTGGTCGAATGGGCGTGCGGGCTCGGCGTGGAAATCCGCTGGGGCCACGCGGTCACCGACGTGGTGTCCGGACCAGACGGGGTCGCGTTGACCGTGGCGTCCGCCGACGGCGGCTATGGTCTGGACGCCACCTATCTGGTCGGCGCGGACGGCGGACGCAGCCAGGTCAGAAAGAGTGCCGGTATCGAGTTCCCCGGCCTGACCACCGACATCGTCGCGCGCGTCGCACACGTCAGTCTCCCGGACCCGCTGCGCACCGGTGACGGCGCTATCGACGTTCCGGGCATCGGACGCATCCCCTTCGGACACAACAGATTCGACAGTGGAGTGTTCATCTATGCCGAGTTCGGTCCCGGCCACCCGATGGTCGGGACGATCGAATACGGCACCATCCTGCCCGACGACGCGCCATCCCTGACCATCGCCGAACTACGCGAGAGCGTGGGGCGGGTGCTCGGCGTCGACCTGCCGATTCAACCGCCGACCGGCCCGGGGCCGCACGCGTCACGGCGGATCAACGGGCAGAACACCCGCCAGGCCGACCGGTACCGTGCCGGGAATGTGTTCCTGGTGGGCGACGCCGCCCACGTCCACTCGGCGATGGGTGGCCCCGGGCTGAACCTCGGCATGCAGGACGCGGTGAACCTGGGCTGGAAGCTGGCCGCCGCGGTACAGGGCTGGGCCCCCGATGGCCTGCTGGACAGCTACCACGACGAGCGGTACCCGGCCGGCGAGCGGGTGATGATGCATTCGAAGGCTCAGGCCGCGCTGATGGCCAGCGGGCCCGAGGTCGATGCCCTGCGAACGCTTTTCGGTGAGCTGCTGTCGACGCCGGACGGTGCCTCGCACATCGCGAACCTGCTCGCCGGATCCGATGTGCGCTACGACGTCGGGGACTCCCACGCGTTGTCGGGGCGGTTGGTGCCCGACCTCACCCTCGACGACGGCCGCCGGGTCGCCGAGCTCATGCACACCGGCCGTCCGGTACTGCTCGACCTGTCCGGCGGGCGCTACCTCGACGTGGCCGAGGACTGGCGGGAGCGGGTCGACACCGTGACCGACGCGGTGACGGCCTCCAGCGCCCCGCCCGTCGCGGGCCTGCTCATCCGGCCCGACGGCTATGTCGCCTGGGCCGCCGACGATGTCGACGAGGGCTCGCGCGGCAGGCTGCGCGCCGCGCTGCAACGGTGGTTCGGAGACCCGGCCGTCGAGCAGCTCAGCGCCTGAGCGTGCGCCGAACGTCGGCTTGTGTGCGAGGTCTCGCCGATTTTTCGACCACAAGCCAACGTTCGAGCTCAGCCGAGGGTGGCCCGAATGCTCACCGTGACGTAGGGCAGCGCCAGCCCGTTGGAGTTGGCCAGGGCCGGGTGGGTGGCCAACAGCTCGCGCACCTGGCCCAGCGTCCTCGTCCGGACCTGTTCGGGCGATGTGATGCAGTAGCTGCGCGAGGCCACCAGGTCGATGAGGGCCTGCGGGGTCAGATAACTCGTCCACTCGACCTGATCGCGTTCGGTGTCGGCGAACGGGTCGGGCAGTGTCACGTCATGGCTGAACGGATCGTCCTCGTGGCCGATGATCTGGCCGAGGTCCTTCACCCAGCCCATCCGCTCGTCGCGGGTGTTCCACACCAGGCCGAGCCTGCCGCCGGGGCGCAGCACCCGGCTGACCTCGGCCACCGCGCGTTCCGGATCGAACCAGTGCCAGGCCTGCGCCACCAGGACCGCGTCGACGCTGTTGTCGGGCAGCGGGATCTCCTCGGCCGTCCCCAGCAGCGCAGGCGTGTCCGGCAGCGCGTTCGACAGCAGCTCGAGCATCTCGGCGATCGGGTCGACCGCCACCACGTCGAGCCCGCGTTCCACCAACCGGGTGGTCAGCTTGCCGGTGCCCGCCCCGAGGTCGAGCACGTCGTGGGCATCGTCGGGCAGCAGCCAGTCGATCGCTTCCGGCGGATACGACGGCCGCCCGCGCTCGTAGGCGGCGGCTTCCGAACCGAAGGACAGGGACGGCTGGATCGATGAACTCACGGCGCCGCCAACTCCAATGTTCGTCGGACCAGCTTGCCGACCAGTTCGGTCTCGACCAGGAACCCGTCGTGACCGTAGGCCGACTCGATAACGTCCAGCCCGCCACAGCCGGGCAGTAGTTCGGCGAGTTCCTCCTGCAGGCGGATCGGGTAGAGCCGGTCGGAGGTGATGCCGCCCACCACGACCGGCACCGGGCAGCTCCGCAGGGCGGCCCGCACCCCGCCGCGGCCCCGCCCCACGTCGTGGGTGGACAACGCGTCGCTCAGGACCACATAGGTGCCGGGGTCGAACCGGGCGGCGAGCTTGCCACCCTGGTATTCCAGATAGCTCTGCACCGCGTACCGGTCGTCGGTGCCCTGTTCGGCGTCCTGGGCGTCATTGCGGAACCGGGTGTCGAGTTCCTCCTCACCGCGGTAGGTGAGGTGGGCGAACCGCCGGGCGATCTCCATCCCGGCGGTGGGGGAGCGGTCGGTGTCGTGGTAATCGCCGCCCTGCCAGTCCGGATCGGACCGGATCGCGGCGACCTGGCTGCACTGGGTGCCGATCTGGTCGGCGGTGGCGCGGGCGCCGACCGCCAGCACCAGCCCGGCCCGTACCTCGTCGGGGTAACCGATCAGCCATTCCAGGGCCCGGGCGCCGCCCATCGACCCGCCGACCACCGCGGCCGGTCCGGTGATACCGAGCGCGGCCAGCGCGGCCCGGTCGGCCTGCACCTGATCGCGAATGGTGATCTGGGGAAACCGTGAGCCCCAAGGCTTTCCGTCGGGGGCGGGGGTGCCGGGACCGGTGGACCCCTGGCAGCCGCCGAGCACGTTCGTCGAGATCGCGCACCAGCGGTCGGTGTCGATCGGGGCGCCGGGACCCGCAACGCCGTTCCACCAGCCCGGGGTCGGATGCCCGTCGCCGGCGGGGCCGGTGATGTGCGAATCGCCGGTCAGCGCATGCAGCACCATCACCACGTTGTCGCGGGCGGGCGACAATTCGCCCCAGCGTTGCACGGCGATCGAGACGTCGGGCAGCACCGTGCCGCTCTCCAGGGTCAGCGCGCCGATGTTCACCACGCCGAGTTCGCCTTCGGCGGGCAGGGGGTGGGTAGCCATCCCGGGATCCAGGGCAGGTTCTTCGGTGATCGTCATACGCTTCTCACGCCGGCTGCGTCGTCTGCGCGTTCTGCGGGGTACCGCTGAACGGACGGGCGGCGGCGAACCCCTGCTCGAGGTCGGCCAGGATGTCGTCGATGCCCTCCAGCCCGACCGCCAGCCGCACCAGGCCGGGGGTCACGCCGCTGGTCAGCTGCTCCTCGGGGCTCAGCTGCTGGTGGGTGGTCGACGCGGGATGGATCACCAGCGAACGCACATCGCCGATGTTGGCGACGTGGCTGTGCAGGGTGAGGGCGTTGACGAAGGCCCTACCGGCCTCGATGCCGCCGGCCAGTTCGAAGGCCAGCACTGCGCCGGTGCCCTTGGGGGCCAGGGTGCGGCCCAGCTCATACCAGGGCGAGGTGGGCAGGCCGGCGTAGTTCACCGATGTCACATCGGGGTGCCCGGCCAGGAACTCGGCCACCTTCTGCGCGTTGGCCACGTGGCGTTCAACACGCAGCGACAGGGTTTCTAATCCCTGCGCGATCAGGAAGGCATTGAACGGTGCGGCCGCCGAACCCAGGTCGCGAAGCAACTGCACCCGGGCTTTCAGCGCGTATGCCGGTGCGCCGAGATCGGCGAACACCACGCCGTGATAGCTGGGATCCGGGCTGGTGAACCCGGGGAAACGGCCGTTGGTCCAGTCGAAGGTCCCGCCGTCGACGATCACCCCGGCGATCGCCGAGCCGTGCCCGCCCAGGTACTTGGTCGCCGAATGCACCACGATGTCGGCGCCATGGGCGATCGGCTGGATCAGATACGGCGTGGCGATGGTGTTGTCGACGATCAGCGGGACGCCGTTGTCGTGGGCCACCGCGGCGACATTGGGAATGTCGAGGATGTCGATCTGGGGGTTGGAGATGGTCTCGGCGAAGAACGCCTTGGTGTTCGGCCGGGCCGCCGCCCGCCAGGAGTCCAGGTCGTCGGGCTTGTCGACGAACGTGACCTCGATCCCGAGCTTGGGCAGCGTGTAGTGGAACAGGTTGTAGGTGCCGCCGTAGAGCCGCGGGCTGGACACGATGTGGTCGCCGGCAGCGGCCAGGTTCAGGATGGCGAACGTCTCGGCGGCCTGACCGGAGGCCAGGAACAGCGCGGCCACGCCGCCCTCCAGCGCGGCGATGCGTTGTTCGACCACATCGGTGGTCGGGTTCATGATGCGGGTGTAGATGTTGCCCGGTTCGGCCAGCCCGAACAGCGCCGCGGCATGGTCGGTGTCGCGGAACGCGTACGAGGTGGTCTGGTAGATCGGCAGCGCCCTGGCGCCGGTGGCGCTGTCCGGGGTCTGGCCCGCGTGGATCTGCTTGGTCTCGAATGACCAGTCGGCACTGGTCTCGGGGGTGCTCATGGGTGTGTTGTCTCCTGCGTGAAAGGGGATCGAAGTCGGTTACCGGACGGCGTCGGCCCTGGCGTCGGCGACAGCCGGCGGACGTGGGCGGTTCACGGACAACAGCACATGGATGGCCTCCATCAGGTTTCCCTGTCTCTCTGGGGGCCCGAACCGGACCCGCGCTTGCCTTGCAGCCGCGCACGGCTACTCAACCTGGTCATCACCCGGGGCACCCCACCGCGGTTGGAGGGTTGCCGGCCAGCAAGCCGGGGCTTGACGCTGGCGCTCATGACCGAACTGCAGCTTATCGCACCGGGCTGATCATGGGCCACTCGCCATCCGAGACCGCGCCCCTGTTATCGCCCCTCTTATCGCGCGAGCAGACACAAACCTGCCCCTTTTTCGCGCGAAATGGGCAGGTTTGTGTCTGCTCGGCGGGATCGCGCCGCCGCAGCGTTGGTCGGCTTGCCTGCCCGTCATCCGTTCGCCCCTTGTACGCTGGCCGCGACAGCAGCACAGGGATTTGGACAAGCCGGAACACCTGCGAACCTGACCGAAACTCACGCCCGGAGAACAACACATGAGCGCCCAGCAGCCGACCATCATCTACACACTGACCGACGAAGCGCCGCTGCTCGCGACCTACGCCTTCCTGCCGGTGATCCGTACCTTCGCCGGGGCGGCCGGCATCAACGTCGCGACCAGTGACATCTCCGTGGCGGCGCGCATCCTGTCCGAGTTCTCCGATCGCCTCACCGACGAGCAGAAGGTGCCCGACAACCTCGGCGAGCTCGGCCAGCTGACCCAGAACCCCGACGCCAACATCATCAAGCTGCCCAACATCAGTGCCTCGGTGCCGCAGCTGCTGGCAGCGATCAAGGAGCTCAAGAGCAAGGGCTACGACCTGCCCGAGTACCCCGGTGAGCCCAAGACCGACGAGGAGAAGGAGATCCGGCGGCGCTACGGCAAGGTGCTCGGCAGCGCGGTGAATCCCGTTCTGCGTGAAGGTAACTCGGATCGTCGCGCCCCCAAGGCGGTCAAGGAGTACGCGAAGAAGCATCCGCACAGCATGGGGGAGTGGTCGCAGGCCTCGCGCACCCACGTGGCGACCATGAAGACCGGCGACTTCTATCACGGCGAGAAGTCGCTCACGCTCGACAAGGCGCACAAGGTGCGGATGGAGCTGGTCACCTCCGACGGCGAGACGATCGTGCTGAAGTCCGAGGTATCCCTCGACGAGGGCGACGTCATCGACAGCATGTACATGAGCAAGAAGGCGCTGTGCGACTTCTACGAGGCCGAGATCGAGGACGCCTACAAGACCGGCGTGATGTTCAGCCAGGTATTGAGATACGGTGCGGTGCCGCCGAATATCGCGACCGACAGCGAGACCACGAATCCTACGGTGGTGGCGCGCACCGCGGTCG
>NZ_JBSFPX010000185.1:0-15004 GCF_053588415.1 Mycobacterium sp. NPDC003449 | reverse complement strand
CAAACCCTTGCGGCGTACCTCGGTGAACGGCCCGGCGAGGACCGGATCATTGATCACGTGATCGCCACCACGACACTCACATTGGGGGACGACTGATGCTGTCCGGTAAGGCCGCCATCGCCGGCATCGGCGCCACCGACTTCTCCAAGAACTCCGGCCGCAGCGAGCTTCGGCTGGCCGCGGAGGCCGTGCTCGACGCCCTCGCCGACGCCGGCGTGTCACCGTCCGACGTCGACGGCCTGGTGACCTTCACGATGGACTCCAACCTGGAGACCGCGGTGGCGCGGTCCGCGGGCGTCGGTGAACTGAAGTTCTTCAGCCAGATCGGCTACGGCGGGGGCGCCGCCGCCGCGACCGTGCAGCAGGCGGTCCTCGCGGTCGCCACCGGCGTCGCGGAATGTGTGGTGGCATACCGAGCTTTCAATGAGCGCTCGGAGTTCCGGTTCGGCCAGGTGATGACGGGCCTGACCGTCAACGCCGATTCCCGTGGCGTCGAATACAGCTGGTCCTACCCGCACGGGCTGAGCACGCCCGCCGCGTCGGTGGCCATGATCGCCCAGCGGTACATGCACGAATACGGGGCGACGAGTGCGGACTTCGGTGCGGTGTCGGTGGCCGACCGTCGACACGCTGCGACCAACCCGAAGGCGCATTTCTACGGTAAGCCGATCACCATCGAGGACCATCAGGGCTCCCGGATGATCGCCGATCCGCTGCGGCTGCTGGACTGCTGTCAGGAAACCGACGGCGGGGTGGCCATCGTCGTCACCACTCCGGAACGGGCCAAGGACCTCAAGCAGCGGCCGGTGACCATCGAAGCGGCCGCCCAGGGGGCGGGTGCGGATCAGTTCACCATGTACTCCTATTACCGCGACGAGCTCGGGTTGCCCGAGATGGGGCTGGTCGGCCGCCAGCTGTGGCAGCAGAGCGGGCTGTCCCCCGATGACATCCAGACCGCGGTCCTCTACGACCATTTCACCCCGTACACACTGATCCAGCTCGAAGAACTGGGCTTCTGCGGTAAGGGTGAGGCCAAGGACTTCATCGCGGATGGTGCGATCGAGATCGGCGGCAGGCTGCCGATCAACACCCACGGCGGGCAGCTCGGCGAGGCGTATGTGCACGGTATGAACGGCATTGCCGAGGGTGTGCGCCAGCTGCGCGGCACCTCGGTCAACCAGGTCGACGGTGTCGAACATGTCCTGGTCACGGCCGGCACGGGCGTGCCGACCTCCGGGTTGATCTTGGGATAAACGCGCGTCATAACCCCCTTGCGGCACGGTAATCTTTGCTAGAGATAGCGGGACGCGTGGAAGGGGGGCGGTGGCGTGGGGATCATGCCCGACAGCAGCCCGTATGGGTCGCAGACGGTGATGGGGCCGGGCTGGCCGAACGTCGATGAGGAACAGCTGACGGCCGCGGCGGCCTCCTACGAGAAGATCGCCGCCAACATCAGCGGCAACGTCGTGCCTGCCCAGACGAGTCAGCTGTCGAAGCTCTCCGAGGTGTGGCAGGGCTCCGGGTCGGTGGCGGCGTCGGGCGAGGCGACGACGATGATCGCCGGCCACGAGGCGAATGCCGCTCAGGCCCAGGCGATCGCCCTGCAGCTGACCACCATGGCTGGTGCCGTGGTGCAGGCCAAGATGGCGGTCAACGCGGCCGCGAAGGAAGTGCAGGCCGAGGTCGAGGCGCTGCAGAAGGTGCCGTTCGCGAACATGCAGGCGCTGATCGAGAGCCGGGTCAAGGCCGGGCTCGCGCAGAACGTCGCCACCGTCAGTGCCGGCGCGACCGAGATGGCCAGCGGGGTCGGCACGGTGGCCAACGCGCCCCAGTTCGGCACCCCGCCCACCGCCCAGGCGCAGCAGGCCGGTCAGCAGGGCATGCAGCAGATGATGCAGATGATGGGCCAGCTGCCGCAGATGCTCGGCCAGATCCCGCAGATGCTCGGTCAGGTGCCGCAGCAGATGATGCAGCCGTTGCAGCAACTCGCGCAGCCACTGCAACAGCTGACCTCGATGTTCGGTTCGGCGGGCAAGGGCGGCACGGGCGGCGGCCCTTCACCGTTCTCGGCGTTCTCCAACCATCCGCTGGCCGGCGGCTCCGGCCCGAGCGGCGGTGCGGGCATGGTCAAGGCCGCGGGTCTGCCCGGCGGCGGGGGCGGGTCCAGCCCCCAGACACCGCTGATGGCGAAGTTGGTGGGCGGCACGGCTCCGGTGGCGGTCGATCCGGGGGCCAGCAGTGCCGCGGTAGGCGTCGCCCCGGTGGCGGCCGCGGGCGCGATGGGCGGCGGCATGGGTGGTGGCGGCATGGGCGGCATGATGGGGCAGCGCGGCACCAGCGGCGGAACCACATCCGGACTCGCGGTGCCCGCGCCGCTGGATCACGACGTCGACGAGGACGAAGATGACGATGAATGGTGAGCCGGCCGGGCCGCTCGACCGCATGCTGAACCCAGAAGGAGATGCCCGGTGAACGCACCGTTTACCTCGCCCGGCGCACTGAATTGGTCGGCCGCGCCGATCCAGCTGCCCGAGATGCCGAACATCCCACCCGGCGAGGACGCCATGAGCATGACGATCGCCGGGCTGCTGCCGACCATGGCCGCCTCGCTGACCGCCAACGTCACGGCGCTGTCGGCCAAGGAGAACATGTTCAACGGCAAACTCGGTGACGCCCAGGGCGCCTACGAGAACGCCGATCAGGCGGGTCAGCAAGGTGTCGGGCAACTGGGCCAGATGATGGGCCAGCTCGGTCAGATGGGCCAGATGGCCGGTGCGCCGGCACAGGCGGCGGGCCAGATGGGCGGCCAGTTCGGCTCGCTGATGGAGCCGCTCATGAAGGCCATGGAGAGCGCCAAGGGCGGCGGCTCGGGGGAGGGCGGGGCCCCGGGTGCCGGCGGGCCCGGCGGCGGCGCACCGACGGGTGGGCCGAACCCACAACAACAGCAGGACGAGCGCGAAGCCAAGCTCAACGAGCGCGACGCCAAGCAGAACGAGCGGGAGACCCAGCAGAACGAGCGCGACGCCGCGCAGGACCGCCGCGAGGCCGGGCAGGATGCCCGCGAGGCCCGACTCGACGGGCATGCCGGGGCGGGTGCGTCCTCGACCGCCGCGCCGCAGGCGCCCCCAGCTGCGTCCGCCCCGCCCGCGGCATCGGCACCGCCTGCTGCGTCGGGGCCGAGCGAGAGTCGGCCAGCGGCACCCGGACCGGTTCCGGTCTCCCCGCACGAGACTCCGCGCTACTCGGGTAGCGAGGATTTGTCGCGGCGCATGTAAACCTTTCAGCAAAGGTCTAGGCATTCTGTCGGGCCTTCTGAATCGGTTGCTGAATCTGCATCAACGGGAACGGGCACGTGAGCGGTGCGGGTAAATCAGGGCCGTGGATATCGCGTGCGAGCAGGCCATATAGTCGATCAAACCAGGAGTAAACAGGCCTAACGCGACGATGGATCCCGTGCCGTGCAAGCGTGCCGTCGGGTGATGTATTTGCGGATGCAAACGTTGCCCGCCGCCAGCCGTTTTTACCGTTGACTGCAAGTTTGGCAAATGCCTACTCTCGGCTCTGAGGCTGGGCATGACTTCCTGGTCCGCATGGGATACGGGGGAAGGTCGTACACGCATGCAGAGATTCATGGTGGCCGCACGCATCGATCAAGCGGGATCGGATCCCTCACGCGACCGATTACCGAACGGGTGAGATGGACGCGCTTTCCGCCGACGGCGTCGAGATGGCCGGCGCTCACCTGCCGGGTAACGGTAACCGGGGCAGTGAATCTCGACTGTTCTCCAAGCCGCGCAGTCCCGTCCCGGGCTGGGCAGTGTCTGCGCACGGCGGTGGGTGGGTGGAGTCCTGTGACGAAGCGGTCGATGGCCTGAGCCTGCTGCGCGATACCCGCGTGCTGATCGTCGACGACTGCACGCTTTATCGCGATTATCTGGCCGGTGTGCTGGCCTCGCCGGGAGGCGCGGCCGCCCCGGCCGTCGCGTGGGACCTGCCCTCGTTGATCGCATCGTTCGACGCCACGCTGCCGCGGATCATCCTGATGAACATGGCCACCCGTGACAGCGCGGTACTGCTGCGGCAGGCGCTGAACTTGAGCCCGCACACCCGAGTTGTGGTGATGGGTGTTTCCGAGGATGACGAATCCGAGATCGTCGCGTGCGCCGAAGCCGGCGTGGCGGGGTATCACCTGCGCACCGATTCGCTGGATGACCTACTTGTATTAATACACAAGGTTGCTGCGGGGGAGTCGATATGTTCGCCGAGGGTGTCGGCGATACTGCTTCGACGGTTGTCCGCGCTGGCCTCTCAGCGTCAGCCGGCGGCCAAGGAACTAGTTCTGACGGCCAGAGAGATTCAGATCCTCAGGATGTTGGAACTGGGTCTGGCGAATCGCGAGATCGCCGACGAGCTCTGTATCGCGATCCATACCGTCAAAAACCATGTCCACAGCCTGCTGACCAAGCTCGATGTGAGCACTAGGGCCCAGGCGGCGGCGGTCGCGCGAACCATCTTGCCCGCCGCGGATTTACCGGAGAACTAGTCGGGGCCCAGTCCCGGATTCAGTCCTGGATTCAGTCCGAAAATCGCTCTCTTGGCCCATGTACCAACGGCTTTCGGTCCCGGATAGTCAAAGGGTGTTTGCTAAGGGGGACCGCAAAGCGTCGCTGGCGGCCAAGTCGGCTGGAGGCCGGTGATGTGCGGAATCATCGCGTGCCGGACGCAACGACCGGCGGTGGACTACCTGCGGGTGGGGCTGCGCAGGCTCGAATACCGCGGCTACGACTCCGTCGGGGTCGCCTTGCGGACCCACGATGGCGATATCGTCCGGCTGCGTACGACGGCCCGTATCGGGGCCCTGGAGGGGCTGCTGGACGAGTGGACCGGCCCGCGGTTCGACGGACTGGGCATCGGCCATACCCGGTGGGCCACCCACGGTGCGGTGACCGAGAACAACTCACATCCGCACGTCGACTGCACCGGCCAGATCAGTCTGGTGCACAACGGAATCATCGAGAATGCCGACCCCCTGCGGACCGAGCTCGCACTCGACGGGCACACCTTCGCCTCGACGGTCGACAGCGAGGTGCTGTGCCACCTGATCGAACACGAGGGCAGGTACTGCGGGGATGTCGTCGAGGCGGTACAGCGTGCCCTCGCCAGGGTCAAGGGATCCTGGGCACTTGCGGCGCTGGAGCGGTCCACCGGCCGAATCGTGCTCGCGGCCTGTGGTTCCCCGTTGTTGGTGGCCCACACCGACGAAGGAGACTTCGCGGCGAGTGACATCGCCGCGATCGCCGACTGGGTGGACGAGTTCCGGGTCCTCGACGACGGCGATGTCGTCGAGCTGACGAACTACGACCGGTGGAGCCGGTTCGGCGTGGATGTCGCCCCACCGACCGTGACCCGCTGTCTGTGGCAGACCCGGGATGTCGAGTTGAACGGCTACACCGACTACATGGCCAAGGAAATCGACGAGCAGCCCGAGGCGGCGGCCCGGGTACTCGATGAGCTGGTCGACGGGATCGCCACCGGCGCGGTCTGGAATCAGCTCGGGCTGCCGCCGTTCGAACGCCTGCGGGTGATCGGGTGCGGCACCTCGCTGAACGCCGGGAACGTGCTCGGCAACCTGGTGCGCAGGCTGGGCGGTGTGCCGGTGACCGCCACTGTGGGAAGCGAAGCCGCCGAGGAGGTTCCCGACGCCCGGCAGCTGTGCGTCGCGATAAGCCAGTCCGGGGAGACCGCCGATGTGCTGCGCGCCGTGGAGTCTTCGGCGGTGGGGGAGTCGCCCCTGCTGGCGCTGACCAACAACTCGCAATCCACGCTGGCCAGGTTGGCGGACGCCGTCATCGGATTCCCGGCCGGCCCCGAGATCGGGGTGGCCGCGACGAAGACCTTCGTGTGCCAGCTTATTTCCGGTACGGCGCTGATGATTTCGGCACTCGTGTCGATGAAACGGTTGTCCAGCCGGACCGCACGTGGATTGGTCGACGATCTCCGGTGCCTGCCGGAGCAGCTGGCCGCGGCCGGCACGGTCGCCAAATGTGCGGTGCCACCGCTCGTCGACGGACTCGTCTCCGCCGACGGATTCATCTTCATCGCCCGCGGATCGGGCCTGCCCTACGCCGCTGAAGGCGCACTGAAGCTCAAAGAGCTCACCTACCGGTGGGCCGAGTACTGCCCGGCGGGCGAGCTCAAACACGGACCGCTGGCGTTGGTCGGCCCGGGAACTCCGGTCGTCGTCATCGACAACGGCGAGCCGAAGCTGGCCGCGAACGTCGCCGAGGTGGCGGCCCGCGGTGGCCGGGTCATCACCATCGGACCTGCGGGAAGCTGTGTGCCGGTGATCGAGAATCCCGGCGCGGCATGGGGACCGATCGCGGCGACCATACCGCTGCAGATACTGGCCCGCACCCTGGCGCTGGCCCTGGGCCGCGATGTCGACAAGCCACGCAACCTGGCCAAGTCGGTGACCGTCGAATGAACGCGATCGTGAGCGCCAGGAACATCACGTCTCCCGATACCGGAGCCGTCGCCGACGTGATCGAGGACTTCGTCGCGGCCGCAGATAGCTGGCCCGACCGCGCCGCCCTCGTGCACAACGGGACCGCCGTCACCTATCGCGAACTCGCGCGGCGGGTCCGCGATGGCGCCATGCGCTATCGGGCGGACCAACCCGCCGGAGCCGGCCGGTCCGGTCACATCGGCGTGCTGGTATCGCACACTCCGGCGGTGGTGGAGCAGCTGCTCGCCATCCTGGCCGCCGGCCGCACCTACTGCCCGATCGACGCGGACCTTCCCGAGGCCCGCAAACGGGCCCTCGCGGAGGCGCTCGGGGTGGATCGTGTGGTCGCGGCGGGGCGAACCCACCACGAGGCGGCGGAACCGGAGGTCGAAACACCGCGGCCGCCATGGCAACCGGACGATGCGGCCTACGTGTTGTGCACCTCGGGTTCGACCGGGGCACCGAAGCCGGTGGCGGTCTCCCGGCATGCCCTGGCCGTCACGGTGCGGGCCCTGCGCCGGCTGTTCGGGTTGACCGCTGAGGACCGCGTGCTGCAATTCGCCTCCCTCGGCTGGGATACCTGCCTGGAGGAGGTCCTGCCCGCGCTCACCGCGGGTGCCGCGGTGGTCTTCGACGACGCCGCCCATTCCCACTCCTTCCCGTCCTTCGTCCGCATGCTGGGCGAACGCCGGATCACCATGCTCGACCTACCGACGGCGTTCTGGCACGAGCTCGTGCTCTACCTGCACGAGGAGCGGGCCACCCTGCCGGAGTGCGTCCGGCTGGTGGTGATCGGCGGTGAGCGGGTCGACCGGACCCGGATGGGGCAGTGGCGTGCTCTCGAACTCGCGCAGGTCAGCGTGCTCAACACCTACGGATGCACCGAGACCACGATGGTGACCCATGCGGTGCGGCTGAGTGGTCCCGGGGCCGATCCGGAGGTCGCGGCGGGCGACGCCGAGATCCCGATCGGGCGTCCGCTGCCCCATGTGCGCGAACACATCTCCGGCGACGGAGAACTGTCGGTATCGGGTCCCGCTCTTGCCACCGGCTACCTCGGGCTGCCGGAACTCACCGCGGCCGGATTTCCGGTCGCCGACCATGGATCCGGACCGACGCGGTGGTTTCGCACCGGGGATCTGGTGGCCCGCGGTGACGGCGGCCTGCTGTACTCGCGCGGTCGCACCGACGAGCAGGTGAAAGTCCTCGGTGTCCGGGTGCATCCGGCCGAGGTCGAGGCGCAGTTGAACACCCATCCCGCGGTCGGTGGCGCCGTCGTGGTCGGTGAACGGCGGCTCGGCCGCACCTCGTTGACGGCCTACGTCGTCGCGGTCGGCGCGACCAGTCCCGGCGCGCTGAAAGATCACCTACGTCAGCGCCTACCCAGCCAATTCGTGCCGAGCAAGGTCACCTTCGTCGCAGGGCTCAGGTACACGTCCACCGGAAAAGTCGATCGGGCGGCAACGGTACACGCCGCAGCCAACAGCAAAGGAGCGGGCCGATGAGTGCCGGCCACATCGTTCAGATCTTCCGTAGGGTCCTCGACACCGTCGAGGTTCATCCACACTCCGATTTCTTCGAACTCGGTGGTGACTCACTTCTGGCCACCCGGGTGCTCAGTGCGATCGCACGCGATTTCGCGACCGAGCTGACCTGGGAGGACTTCATCGAAAACCCCTCGGCGGAAGGGTTGTTCGCCAAAGTCGCCGCCACGGTGCCATGACCAGCGACGGGTTGCGGGTGGTAGTCGTCGGCGCCGGCCTCGCCGGGCTCACGGCGGCGCTGGATCTGTCCGCGGCGGGTGCGCGGGTGACCGTGCTGGAGGCGCGCGACCGGGTCGGCGGCCGGGTGCACGGCATCCCGATATCCGCGGGTGTCGTCGCCGACGGCGGCGCGGCCTATCTGGGCGTGCGGCACACCGAACTACTGGCCCTGCTCGGCGAATACGGGCTTGATGTGGTCTCCACGGCGATGGCCGGGGACAGCACGTTCCTGTTGTCGGACCGTCCGATGACGACGTCGGGCCGGATCCCGCCGCTGGATGCGGTCGCACTGGGTGACCTGTTCGATCGGCTGGAGGAACTCGTCGCGCAGGTCGAGCCGAACGCGCCGTGGCAGAGTGCGCATGCGGGCCGGCTCGATCGGCTGACCGCCGCGCAATGGCTCGCCGATGAGGTCGCGCACCCCGACGCGCGGACGTTCTTCCCGCTGTTCATCGGTGAGATGATGGCGGCCGACCCGGCCCGAATATCGATGCTGCACATGGCATTCTACCTGCGCTCGGGCGGGGGTATCCGGTATCTCAACGCCTTCGAGGGTGGCGCCCAACAGTGGCGGATCGCCGGCGGCGCGCATCTGCTGTGCCAGGCGCTCGCCCGACGACTCGGTGAGCGGGTGAAACTCGGCCAGCCGGTGCAGGCTATCGAGCAGAATGCCGAAGGAGCTGTGGTGCGGTCCCTTTCGCCACTGGATGGCGCTTTGTCCGAGCACCTGGCCGACCGGGTGGTCGTGGCGGTACCACCGATGCTGGCGCAACGGATCGACTTCCGGCCCGCGCTGCGTGCACCGAGGGCGACGCGGGCCACCGGCCGCGGATGCGCGGTGAAGGTGCACCTGGGTTATCCGGCCCCGATCTGGCGTGAGCACGGTCTGTCCGGCTGGTCGGTGAGCGCCGACGGTCCGTTGTTGTCCACGGTCGACGATTCCCCGCCCGATGAATCCGCGGGAGTGCTGACCGGATTCGTCACCGGGGCAGCGGCATCGGCGTTCTCCGCGCTGCCGACGGCGGGGCAACGCGATGCCGCGTTGGCCCACGTCGCCCGGCTGTTTCCGCGGTTGCCGCTGCCGATGCGGTGCACGGTCACCGACTGGCTGACCGCGAGGTACAGCAGGGGATGCTACGCCGCGCTGTTCGGCCCGGGTGACTGGCTGAGGCTGGGCCCGACGCTGACCGAACCCCACGGCCGCGTCCACTGGGCGGGCACCGAGACCAGCCTGGAGTTCTTCGGCCTGATGGAGGGTGCGATCAGGTCGGGACGACGCGTCGCAGCCGAAGTGCTGGACGGCGCACCGACCCACGGCGCCGAACCGGCGACCGTTTCGCGAAAGGTCCTGACGTAGTGACAACACTCAGCGAAGTATCCAGCCGGATCGGCTTCAGCCCGGCCGCCGATCAGCCGTATTCCTATGTGCGCACGGAGTTGTGCGAACCGGATTGGCGACGCTACCCGGGCTGGGCGGCCGTCACCGATACCGAGTGGTACGACCCGCAATGGCAGCGCGCGCACTCCATGAAGAACATCGGGCAGCTGCGCGCGGTGGTGGGCGACCTGCTGGACGAGCGCTTCTATGACGATCTGGCAGCCGACCAGCGAGACCGGGCGACCATGTCGATGTTGCTGCCGCCTCAGATGCTCAACACCATGGCTCCGCACTGTGCGCCGGAACGCCGCTGGCTCACCGAGGCCTTCTACAGCGATCCGATCCGGCGCTACATGTTGCCGGTGCTCAGCGACCGTGACCAGGAGTGGATCTCACACCCCTACGCCGAACGAGATTCGCTGCACGAGAGCGAGATGTGGGTGGTCGAGGGGCTGACCCACCGATACCCGACCAAGGTACTCGCCGAACTGCTGTCGACCTGCCCGCAGTACTGCGGGCACTGCACCAGGATGGATCTGATCGGCAACTCGACCCCGTCGGTCAGCAAGGCCAGACTGAGTCTGCAGCCGGCCGACCGGCAGGCCCGGATGCTGGACTACCTGCGGGCCACACCCACGGTGCGCGATGTCGTGGTGTCCGGCGGCGACGTCGCCAATGTGCCGTGGCCCCGCTTGGAATCGTTCGTCCTGCAGTTGCTGGAGATCGACACGATCCGCGACATCCGGTTGGCGACCAAAGCGTTGGCCGCCCTGCCACAGCACTGGTTGCAGGACAAGGTGGTCGACGGCGTCAGCCGCGTCGCCGGGCTGGCCTCGGCCCGAGGCGTCAACCTCGCATTGCACACCCACATCAACCATGTGCGGTCGGTGACTCCGTTGGTCGCATCGGCTACCCGGGCGCTGCTCGACGCGGGTCTGCGGGACGTGCGCAATCAGGGGGTGCTGTTGCGCGGGGTGAATGCGAGCGCCGCCGACCTGCTCGACCTGTGCTTCGCATTGCAGGGCGAGGCCAACATCCTGCCGTACTACTTCTACATGTGCGACATGATCCCGAATGCCGAACACTGGCGGGTCGCCTTGTGGGAGGCCCAGCAGCTGCAGTTGGAGATCATGGGCTATCTGCCCGGTTTCGCGACACCGCGAATCGTCTGCGATGTGCCCTACGTCGGTAAGCGATGGGTCCACCAGGTGGCCTATTACGACCGTATCCGCGGAATATCGCACTGGAGCAAGAACTATCGAACCGGGCTGGACGAAATCGACGTCGATGCCCTGAACCGGGTCTACCAGTACTACGACCCGATCGGCACGCTGCCGGAATCCGGACAGACGTGGTGGCGACAAGTCCGCGGTTGCCCAAGTGGGGCACCGGTTTCCGTGCAGTAGCGCAGTTCATGGGGGTGAATCATGCAACAGATCGAGATTGAGCCGAGACCCGTCGATCTCGGCTCGGACAACGGGATCGGCGGTGACACCGTCGCCGCACCGAACCTCACACCGAGCCTCATGCCGAGCGAGGTGTTCGCGCGCACGACCTGGCAGCGCCGGTACATGGCCAAACTGCGGCTCACCGACGGTCTGGTGGTCTGCCTGGCCGTGGTTCTGGCGCAGTACATCCGGTTCGGAACCACGGCCTCGGCCGATGACTACTTCGTGTACTTCGTGCCGGGCTTCTCCGTGGTGTTCATCGTCGTGTGGCTCGCCGCCCTGGCCGGAAGCCACACCCGCTCTCCCCGGATCATCGGCTCCGGGGTCGAGGAGTACCGGCGCGTGGTAGCCGCGTCGCTGTGGGCGTTCGGGGCAATGGCCATCGTGGCTCTTCTGTTCCAATTGGACGTCGCGCGGGGCTATCTGGCGGTGGCACTGCCGACCGGGATCCTGGGGCTGGTGCTGAGCAGGTCGTACTGGCGGGGCCGGTTGGCCCGCCGCCGCGCCGAAGGCGACTACCAGACCGCCGTACTGGCCATCGGTGAGCTCGACGCGGTGCAGACCCTGGCCGGCGAGTTGACCCGTGAGGCGGCCGACGGCTACCGCATCGTAGGGGTAGGCGTACCGGGCTACGGGGCCGCGCGGGGTGAACAGATCACCGTCAACGGACTCGCCATCCCGATCATCGGCGGGGAGACCCAGGTGCTGGAGGCGATCCGTAGCTGCGGTGCGGACACGGTCGCGATCGCCGGAACGGAGCATTTCGGGGTCCGCGGGATCCGGCGTCTCATCTGGGATCTGGAGCCGATGGGGGTCGATCTCGTCGTGTCCACCGGCGTGATGGACGTCGCGCTGTCCCGGCTGGTGATGCGGCCGATCGCGGGGCTTCCGCTGCTGCACATCGAGAAGCCGCAGTACCTCGGCGCCAAACGGTTCCAGAAGCGGGCGTTCGACGTCTGTTTCGCCGCCGCGGCACTCGTCGCGACCCTGCCGATCCTGATCGGCACGGCCATCGCGATCAAGGTGAGCAGCCGCGGGCCGGTGTTCTATTCGGCCGAACGCATCGGCATCGACGGTATGCCGTTCTCGATGACGAAGTTCCGCACCATGGTTCGGGACGCCGACAAGCAGTTGGCCGCCCTGTTGGGGGCCAACGAGAGTGACGGTCTGCTGTTCAAGATCCACGACGATCCACGTGTCACCACGGTCGGCCGGATGTTACGGCGCTTCAGCATCGACGAACTGCCTCAGTTCCTCAATGTGTTACGGGGCGAGATGAGCGTCGTCGGTCCCCGGCCGCCGTTGCGGCGCGAGGTGGAGGCCTACGACTGCGATGTGCTGCGCCGGCTGTTGGTGAAGCCGGGGGTGACCGGTTTGTGGCAGGTGAGCGGGCGGTCCGATCTGTCCTGGGAGAGAGCGGTCCGTCTGGACCTCTCCTACGTCGACAACTGGTCGATGATCCAGGACCTGGTGATCATCGCCAAGACGTTGCGGGCGGTATTCCGGCGCACCGGGGCGTACTGAGGTCGTCATGGACGATCGGTTGAATGTGACGGTTCTCGGGATCAACTACTCTCCGGAACCCTTTGGTATCGCCCCGTATACGGCCGGACTGTGCCGGGGGCTGGCGAATCGGGGCTACCGGGTCAACGTCATCACAGGGATGCCGCACTACCCGCAGTGGCGGTTGGCGGCCGAGTACCGCTGGAAATGGACATCGGTCGAGACGATCGACGATGTGCCCGTGAAGCGCGTCAGGCACTCGGTGCCCAACGGCGCGTCAAACCTTCGCCGGCTGCTCATGGAGGCGACCTTCGGGGTGCGCGGTGCCGCATCGCGGTGGCATCACCCCGATGTGGTCATCTGCGTCACGCCGGCGCTGATCTCGACCGCCGCCCAGTGTCTGCGGCAGCGGGTGTCCATGCACCACAGGCCTGCCCTCGGGGTGTGGGTTCAGGACCTCTACGGAGTCGGGCTCAGCGAGACACAGCGCCAGGGATCGGCCGCGGCCAGGCTCGCGGGTGGTGTCGAGGGCCGGGTCCTGCGCGCAGCCGACGGCATCGTCGTGGCGCACGACCGGTTCCGCCGTCAACTGGTGTTCAACCTCGGGGTGGAGCCCGCCAGGATCACCACCATCAAGAATTGGACCCACGTCAGGCCGGGCGATGCCGCCGACCGGTATGCCAGTCGGAGACGCCTCGGCTGGGCCGATGACGAGACAGTGGTTCTGCACGCCGGGAACATGGGTGTCAAACAGGGTCTCGAAAACGTTGTCCGGGCCGCCGGAATCGCCGACGAGCACGGGCTGAACCTGCGGTTCGTCCTGATGGGTGACGGCAACCAGCGGAGCGCACTCGAGGCGATGGCCGGTCGAACCGGACGCCTGGAGTTCCGGGATCCGCTCCCGCAGAACGAGTTCGTCGACGCGCTGAGAGCCGCCGACATTCTGCTCGTGAACGAGAAGCCAGGAGTGGCCGAGATGTCGGTGCCGAGCAAGCTCACCTCCTACTTCCAGAGCGGGACGCCGGTTCTTGCCGCGATCAGCCCGGACGGCAACGCGGCAAGGGAGATCGGGGACGCCAGGGCCGGGATCGTGATCGACGCGGGTGACCCGGCCCGGCTCGTCGAGGCCGCCGCGGCGCTCGCGGGCGATACCGCGATGCGGACGGCGTTGGGAACGAACGGAATCGAATACGCGGCGGCCGAGCTCAGCGAGACGGCGTCGATGGAGAAGTTCGACCACTGGATCAACCGAATGATGGCCGGACAAGCGCAGAGAGTCGAGGTGGCGTCATGACCAGGGTGGCACTGATAACCGGAATCACCGGTCAGGACGGGTCGTATCTGGCCGAGCTGCTCCTGTCCAAGGGGTACGAGGTCCACGGTCTGATCCGGCGGGCGTCGACCTTCAACACCGTGCGGGTCGAGCACATCTACCAGGACCCGCACCGGCCCGACGCCAGGCTGTTCCTGCATTACGGGGATATGTGCGACGGTGCGCGACTGTCGATGCTGTTGAGCCGGATCAACCCGGACGAGGTGTACAACCTCGCGGCGCAGTCCCATGTCCGGGTGTCCTTCGACGAACCCGAGAACACCGGCAACATCACGGGTGTCGGTTCGGTCCGGCTGCTGGAGGCGGTGCGCATGGCCGGCCTGTCCTGCAGGTACTACCAGGCGTCCAGCTCGGAGATGTTCGGCGCCTCCCCGCCGCCGCAGAGCGAACTCACGCCGTTCTATCCGCGATCGCCGTACGGCGCCGCGAAGGTGTACTCGTACTGGATCACCAAGAACTACCGCGAGGCCTACGGGATGTTCGCCGTGAACGGGATCCTGTTCAATCACGAATCGCCCCGTCGTGGAGAGACATTCGTGACCAGAAAGATCACCCGTGCGGTCGCCCGGATCAAGGCGGGCGCGCAGAGCGAGTTGTATCTGGGCAACCTCGACGCCGTACGCGACTGGGGCTACGCGCCCGAGTTCGTCGAGGGAATGTGGCGGATGCTGCAGGCCGAGGAACCCGATGACTATGTGCTGGCGACGGGGCAGGGACACACCGTGCAGGAATTCGTCCGGATCGCGTTCGACCGGGCCGGTCTGAACTGGCAGGAGCATGTCAGGTTCGACGAGCACTACATGCGACCCACCGAAGTCGATGCACTGATCGGAGATTCCTCCAAGGCCGCCCGCCTGCTCCATTGGAAGGCCGAGGTCTGCGCGCCCGAGCTCGCCGGGATCATGGTGGACGCCGACATCGCGGCCTTCCGATGCGCGGGAACGCCCTGGGTGGACAAGCCGGCACTGGTCGGCTGGGACTAGTACTACAGCCGCACTTATGGGGAGGCGCCTCTGGCTGCGTAGTGGCATCGGCGGGCGCGGGCTTGGTGGCGGCGTCGCCAGTGTGACCAGC
>NZ_JBSFPX010000184.1:0-15209 GCF_053588415.1 Mycobacterium sp. NPDC003449 | reverse complement strand
CCCGGGAATGCGCATTCCCGGGTACACCCGCGTCTGCTCGCCCATGTCAGTGAGCGGCCCTGCGGCGCCCGCCCACCCCGGGTTCGGTGCCGATCACCCCGTCATCGATCAGTGCGGCGATCTCCTCGCCGGACAGGCCCAGCGCGGTGAGCAGCTCATGGTTGTGCTCACCGAGCAGCGGCGCGGGCTCGCGGTGAAATGCCCGCGGCCCGTTGGCCAATGTGACCGGCAGGGTGCTGTGTGGTGCGGCCAGGTTCACCGGGTGCCCGACGTGCTCGAAGAACCGTCGGTGCCGCAGCTGCAGGAGCTCCAACTGCCGGTGCGGCTGCATCACCTTGGCCACCGGAACCCCGGCCGGCCACAGGGTGTCCACGACGGCGTCACCACTGCGCGGAGCGCACCACGCGGCCAACCCCTCGTCTATCTGGTCGTGACGCGCGCGCCGCCCCGCCGCCGTGGACAACTCCGGAGCCAACGCCCAGCCTGGGCGGCCGATCGCATCCCGCAGCGCCACCCATTGCGCATCGGTGCTCACCGCGACCGCGACCCAGCAGTCGGCGCGGCCGAACTCGTCGATATCGGCTGTCCGGTACAGGTTCTGCGGCGCCGCCGCCGGGCCCCGGTTGCCGTCGCGCTGCAGCAGCGCACCGTACGCCGAATACTCGATGACCTGCTCGCCAGCGATATTGAGCGCGGCGTCCACCATGGCGGCCTCGACGAGCACGCCTTCACCGGTGCGTCTGCGGTGCTCGAGAGCGAGCATCAACGCGTTGAAGGCATGGATGCCGGCATTTGGATCGCCCACCGAATACGGTTCGAAGGGGGTCCGGTCCGGGTAACCGGTGAGCCAGCTGAGCCCCGACGCGTCCTCGATGATGTAGGCGAACGCGGGGTTGTCCCGCCACGGCCCGTCCAACCCGAATCCCGGCATCCGCAGCATGACGATGTCATCGCGCAGCGCCAGGACCGCATCAAAGTCGAGCCCGATCTGGTCGATCACCCGTGGGGTGAAGTTCTCGACCATCACATCGCAGGTCGCGATCAAGCGCCGCAACAGGTCCCGTCCCGCCTCGGACTGAAAATCCAGGGTCAGGCTCTTCTTGTTGGTGTTGAGCGCGGAGAAGATCGGCGAGCGCTCCCACCACTGCTCCTCGGTGGCCGGGATACCGGCGATCAGCCGGGTGCCGTCCGGGCGTGCGGTCGACTCCAGATGAATGATGTCGGCGCCGAGCATGCCCAACATGTGGGTGCATGATGGGCCGGCCCAGAACGTCGTCATATCCAAAACCCGCAGCCCGCTGAACGGCAACCGGTCGGGGTCCGGCGCGCGGTCGGGACCCGCGCGCCGGACCAGCTCCGAGCCGACCGCGTCGGTGTGTTCGCCGAGTCGCGGGGCGGGCGCCGACGGCCGTAGCGTGACACCCGACAGCCGGTAGGGATGATTGGGCTGGACCACCCCGTCCTGGCTGGGTGCGAACGCGCCGCGTTCGGCGAAATGGTCCATGGCCGTGATGTTCTCACCGTTGCCCACCGGAGAGTTGGGGATGCGGAACGCCGAGGCGATATTGCGGAGATCGTCCACATTCTGCTCGCGTATCCAGCTGTACAACTCGCCGGCATGCTGATTGGCCTGCTCGGTGATGGTGAGTTCGGAGTTCTCGTCGATCCAGTCGTCGTGGCCCGACATCGCGCACAGATCCCACCACTGCTGCGCGGTGCCGCACCCGAGCGCGACCAGACCGTCGGCTGCCTGCGCCACCCCGGGAACGGTGGGCCTGCGCTCGGTGCGCCAAGGCCGCCCGAGCATCTCGAAGTAGGTCACCGGATAGTAGGTGAGCCCGAGGATCTGGGCTTCGAGCTTGGACAGGTCGATGAGTTCGCCGTGACCGTCACGCAGGGCGCGGGCCCGGAACGCCAGGGTCATCGCCGCGGCGTAGGCGCCCGCGAGCCAGTCCCCCACCTGACCGCCGATCGTCACCGGCGCCCGGTCCTGGGTGCCACGACCGATGCCGATCGCGCCACCCGACCAGGCCTGCAGGGTGAACTCGGTGGCCGGCCGGTCGCTCCACGGCCCGTCCAGCCCGAACGGCGTGATCGCCGTGACGATCAGGTGTGGGTGGGAGCGGTACAGCTGCTCGGGCGGTATCTGCTGCGCGACGGGCGATTCCGGCGACCACACCACGGCGTCGGCCGCCGCGACCAGGCGGTCGAGCAGTTCGGGGCCTGCGACGACGCTTCGCTTGCCGCCGGACAGGAAGCCGAACAACGCCCCATCACCGTCGAACTTCGCACCCGACGCCGACCAGCGGCGCAGCGGATCACCCCCGGGGGCCTCGACCTTGATGACGTCTGCCCCGCCGTCGGACAGGATCTTGGTGCAGTAGGCACCGGCGATGCCGGTTGACAGGTCGACGACGGTGTAGGGGGCGAGCGGCCCCGTCGATGCTGGCGCCATATGTCTATTCGGGCTTCGCTCTGTTCTTCTTGCTCAACCGGAAGTCGGGTGGAAACTTGCTGTCGTTGTCGTTGACCGCGCCGGACAGTCCGGTGTCGATGGCTTCGAACATGTCGAGGTCGTCGTCGCCGTCGTTGGCCACGCCGTTTCCCATCGACTCGAAGAACGCGCTGAGCAGGCTGCCCATGTACTCACCCTGCTGTTGTTTGAAGATCTCGAAGAACATCTTCTGCTGAAACACGGTGTCCACCGGGCGGTTCCGCGCACACGCCAGGGCGTACCGCTGCGTCTCGGTTTCAAGCTGATCCCGCGCCACGACCTTGTTGAGGAAGTTGCAGTCATACATCTCGGCGGCGGTGAACGGCCGGCCCGTGAAGACCATCTCCTGAAACTTGCGCAGGCCCATCATCTGCACCCACGTCCACATCCGGGGACCCCAGCCGTGGTACCGGAAGGAGGGGTGACCGAACAGCGCGTCGTCGGAGGAGATCACCAGATCGGCGTCGGCGCACTGGTAGAAGTGCCAGCCGTAGCAGTAGCCCTTGGCCTCGACGATGCTGATCTTCTTGAAGTCCTGCAGGGCGCGGTTACCGGCCTGCGAGTTGGCGTACCAGGCGCTGATGGTGGCGCCGTTGCGGAACGTCCCCTTCGGCGGGTAGGTCACCTCGCCGACGCCCTCGTCCTCCAGGCGCAGCTCCGCGAGCCGCACCGCGGGATTGTCGTTGCCCTCCATGAACTCCGGCAGATCGGCGCCGCTGCCCAGGTTGTCCCCGACGCCGCGGATGATGACGACCTTGACGTCGTTGTCGGCGTTGGCGGCCCGCAGCACGTCGGCGTAGCGCAGCCGTGCCAGCGACGTCGGCGCGTTGAGGAATTCCGGCCGGTTGAACGTGATGGTGGCGATCTTGGTCTTGGGATCCTTCTCGTAGAGAATGATCTCTTCCGGTGTGGGCCGCTCAGACATGGGCGGCCGCACTGTAGGACGGGGCACCGGTGAGCACCTCGGCGCCGTCGGCGGTGATCAGCACCGCATCGCGACTGAACACCGCACCAATGCCCGGCTGCCACACGTGGGCGGTGACCGCCAGCACCATGCCCGGTTCCAAAACCTCCGCATCGTTGGTCGCCCGAAGCTGCGGGGACACCACCGGCGGATCGAAGCCCAGACCGAGACCGTGCGCCACCGGCATGGGCGGGATCTGCTCACCCGCATCGCGGTACGCGTCGAGCAGCGCGCTCGCCGATACGCCCGGCCTGCAGGCACCGAGCAGTCTGTCCCACAGGGCGTCACGGCGGGCATACAGTGCCCCGACACCTCTCGGATCGGTGAGGTCACCGACCGGCCAGGTGCGCGCGACCTCGGCGACGTAGCCGTGTGCCAGCACCCCGGCCGACACCGCCACCAGATCGCCGTCGCGCAACGACCCGTCCCCGGCGCAGCGGCGGAACGGGCTGTCCTTGCTGGTGATCCACGCCGAGTCCTGGGTGGCCGGCGAACTCACCCCGCCGGCGGCTTCGGCTTCCATCAGTGCGCCCGCGAGCATCCGCTCGGTGTTGCCCGGGACCAGATCGGCCACCGCGGCGGCCAGCCCGCGCTCAGCGACAATGACCGCCGCACGCAGGGCGTCGATCTCCTGAGGTGTCTTGGTGCGGCGCGCGGCCCGCATGGCCTGCTCGCCATCGACCAGTTCGGCATTGGGGAATGCCAGCGGCAGCAGCTTGGCGAAATTCGGTGTCAGTGCATCGGTTCCGACCCGCGCGGCGGTTGCAGCGCCGTCGATGGTCTTGAGCACCTCGATGAGCGTCATCGGGTTCCAGGCCAACCCGTAGAGATGCTCGTGCGGAATCTCCTCAGGGATTCCCTCGTCCCAGGTGCTGTTCAGGTGGATGGCACCGGTGGCACACACCAACGAGCAGATCGGGCCGAACGGCCGGGTGCCCGCGACCCACAACTGAGGTGCGCCACTGACGTACCGCACGTTGGCCTGCCGGCCCAACACCAGGATGTCCAGATCGTGGGCCCGCATCTGGGTCAGCACCCGTTCCCGGCGCCCGTACCGCAGGTCCTGGGGGTCGGCCTCTACCTCGGTGCTTGCCTCGGTCCTCATCGCGCCGCTCACAGGTACGGGTCGTACGGGTAGTCGGTCAACGGCATCCAGCCGTCCTCGGTGATCACCACGATCTCCTCGCTTCGATAGCCACCGGTGCCGTCCTCCCAGACCACCGGTTCCAGTACCAGCAACATCCCCGCCGGGAACACGAAGTTGTCGTCGAACTCCTCACCGAGATCGGTGCCGATCATGGGCATCTCGGCCGCGTTGGCGCCGATCCCGTGCCCGATGTAGAAGTGCGGCAGCCATGGTTTGCGCCCGCCGGCGGCCGCGATCGCGGCACGCGCCAGATCACCCGAGGTGGCGCCGGCTTTCGTCACCGCCAACACGGCCCGGAGGATGTCGCGCCACTGGTGGAACTGATCGTGCTGGCGTGCGGTGGGTTCCTGCCCCACGATCCAGGTGCGGCCGAAGTCCGAGCAGTACCCCCCGTAGGTGATCGACACGTCGGTCCACAGCACATCGCCCTTGGCGAGTTCACGCTCGGTCGACAGCAGCGGCAGGGCCAGATCACCGTGCGTGGTCCAGGTGCCTTCGGCCTTGGACGACGGCATCACCTGCCAGATCGCCTCGAGCATGCTGGCGGTGGCACCGAGTTCGAAGGCGCGACGCACGAACTGCGCCGACAGGTCGATCTGCCGCACGCCCGGTGCCAGCGACTTCTGCACGTCGACCATGGCCTCCTCGGTGATCCGGCAGGCCCGCCGGACCGCCGCGATCTGATCGGGCGTCTTGACCAGTTTCGCCGCGCCGACCACCGGCGCGGCGTCCACCGGTGGCTTGCCGGGGAACAGCCGGTCGGCCGCGCGACGCATCGCACCCGTCAGCTCGTCGACCGCCACCGTCGCGCCCGGCCGGACCAGCCCGGCCAGCACCGTTCCGAAATGCTGGACACCTTCCTCGAATTCGAGGTACAGCGGTGGGTGCAGATGGTCGTCGGGCAGATCGGTCCGCAGCGGAGCGCCCTCACGGGCCGGGAGGAACAGGTGCGGGTACTCGTCGTCGGCGAGCATGATCGCGATGGGCCGCTCGACGTGGGAGAGCCCGGCGTCGAGCAGCGGCCAACTCGCGCCCGTCGCGTACACCACGTTGCCGTTGCCGAGCAGGATCAGCGCATCGACCCCCTGCTCGCGCATCGCGGCCCGCAACCGCACGCCGACCTCGCGCCGCATCCGCGCGAAGTCGGGCTCCTCCGGAATATCCAGCGTGGTCATCCCGGCCGTCGCGAACGTGGTCACGAGATCCCCAGGAACTTCTGGATGTTGGTGCTCACGATCTTGGTAGCGGCATCGGGACCGACCGCCTCCACGACGGTGGCCAAAGACTTCTCGGAGTACCCGAACGTCGATTCGTTGTGCGGATAGTCACTGGACCACATCACATTGTCGACCCCGATCTCGTCGATCAGGCGCAGCCCCAACGGGTCCACCATGAACGATGCGCTCATGTGCCGATCCCAGTAGTGCCGGATGTCGTGCTGCAGTTCGTGGTTGAACATGTGCCGGTACGACGCGAGCATGTGCTCGGCGTCCTGCAGGGCCGTCGGCACCCAGGCGATACCGCCTTCGAACCAGCCGATCCTCAGGCTGGGGTGCCGGTCGAGGATCCCGGAGAAGACGTACTTGGCGAACTGCTCGCGGAACGAATCGACGTTGACCATCATGCCGACGACGACGCTGTTGTTCTGGCACGGCGTCTTGGGCGGCGTCTCGCCGATGTGGTGGCTGACCGGCAGACCGGCCGCCTCGATCTCGTCCCAGACGGGGTCCATATCGGTGCTGCCGTAATCGTAGATGTTGCCATCGTCGTCCTTGCCGGGGTTGAGCGGCAGCAGGAAGGTCTTGAGACCGAGGGACTTCAGCTGTTCGAGCGTGCTGCGGGTCCCCTTCGGATCCCACCAGTTGATCAGCCCGACACCGTAGAAGTGGCCGCCCGAGCGTTCCTGCAGCTCGGCCATGACCTCGTTGTAGATCCGGAAGACCCGCTCCCGAATCGCCTTGTCCGGGTAGTGGAACAGGGCCAGCACCGCATTGGGGAACGCCAGTTCCTTGTCGATACCGTCCTCTTTCAATTCCCGGACCCTGGCGTCGATGTTGTTCGACGCGGCCCCGGCGAGGTCGTCGTACTGCATGAGCACGCGACCGAAGTCACCGCCCGTCCAGGCTTTGCCCTTCATCCCGACCATGTAGGCGCCGTCCTCGTACCAGATGCGCGGCGCGGCACCCTTGAGTTCGTCGGGAAAACGATCGTAGAAGATGTCGTCGGCCACCGAGATGTGATTGTCGGCCGAGAAGATCACGGTGCCTTGAGGTAATCCGGCCGGGTCCCCCTCGACCGCATGTCCGCGTCGGTCCTTCGGCGCGCCGAAACCTTCCGGTGGATAGAGCGTTGCGGCAAGGGTGTCCGCCGCGGTTTTCATGGACACTTGGTACTCCAATCAGGGCTATCCGGTTACCAGGCAACGGGAAGTTCGTAGACGCCGTAGGCGAGGCGGTCGTGTTTGAACGGGACCTCGTCGAGAGCGATGGCCAGGCGCAGGGTGGGGATCCGGCGCAGCAGGGTGTGGAACACGATCTGCAGTTCGGCGCGCGCCAGCTGCTGACCGACGCACTGGTGCCTGCCGTAGCCGAAGCCCAGCTGCCCTCCGGCGTCGCGGACCAGGTCCAGCTTCTCGGGTTCGGGGTAGGCCTTGGCATCCCAGTTGGCCGGCGAGAGATCGATGATGATGCCTTCACCGGCGCGGATGGTCTCACCGCTGATCTCGATGTCCTCGACCGCAACCCGGCGCTGACCGGTCTGGATGATGGACAGATAGCGCATCAGTTCCTCGACCGCGTTGGCGATCACCTTGGGATCTTCGGCGTCGCGCAGGAAGTCGGCCTGTTCGGGATTCTCCAGCAGCGCCAGGATCCCGATGCCGATCATGTTCGCGGTGGTCTCGTGACCCGCGATCAGCAGGCCGGTACCGAGTTGGGCCGCCTCCTTGACGCTGATCTCCCCGGCGGTCACCCGCTCGGCCAGATCGGATACCGCGTCCTCGGACGGGTTGGCCTGCTTCTCCTCGACGAGATCGATCAGATACTGGTGCAGGCTCATGGCGCCCTTCTGCATGGCGTCCGCGGCGGCATACCTGGCCAGGCCGGCGTTGGCGTGCTCCTGGAAGAACTCGTGGTCTTCATAAGGGACGCCTAGCATTTCGCTGATCACCACGGTCGGCACGGGCAGCGCGAGTTTCGCGACGATGTCGGCGGGCTGCGGCCCGGCCAGGATCGCATCGATGCATTCGTCGGTGACCTTCTGGATCGCCGCGCGCAGCCCCTCGACGCGGCGGAAGGTGAACGGCTTGGACAGCATCCGGCGGAAGCGGGTGTGCTCCTCGGCGTCGGAGGTGAACACCGACCGCGGCCGCTTTTCGACGGTGGAGAGCATGTGCTCGTTCCAGTGCGGAAAGCCGGAAATGCGGTCGTCGACGCTGACCCGTGAGTCGGCGAACAACGTGCGGGCCTGCTCGTGGCCGGTGACCAGCCACGGCGTACTGCCGTTCCAGATCTTCACGCGGAACAGGCCTTTGGGGTTTCCGAGCATCGGCGACGGCGGCGCGAACGGGCACCGGGCGTCGCGCTCCATCGGGTAGTCGGGGACGTCCACTTCGGTCAACGTTTCAGACATGCAGTCATTCCTCAATATCGATGGCAAGGGCTGGGCAGGCGGCAGCGGCGCGGCGGGCGGCGGCGGCATGGTCCGGGCCCGGGTCGGGTTCCAGCAATTCGACGACGCCGTCCTCGTCGCGCTGGTCGAACACCTCGCCGGCATTGAGCACGCATTGGCCCGAGGACACGCACTTATCCTGGTCAACAACGATTCTCACATCAGATCAACTCCCCGGTGACCGGCGCGCGCCACAGCCCGACGATCGCATCGATCAGCCCGGAGGCCGCCGCCGCCCAGGACGGCCGCGGGACATCGACGCCCTGCGCCAGACCGCGTTCCCGGTCGGCGCAACTGTGCATCAAGAGATTGCGCGCCATGATGTTGCGTTCGGCCCGGACTTCGGCGGGCAGATCGGGTAGGCAGCTGGTCATGCCATCGATGACCTGCACCAGGGACGGTGAGCTGAGCGCGTCGCGGACCACGATGTCGTGATAGGCCGGGTCGGTCATCACCTGGGCGGCGAACCGGGCGTACCAGGTCGGATTCCCCAGTGCGGCAAGGTGGTCGGTGAGGGGCTGAACCAGACAGCCCACCCAGCCCCGAAGATCGGTGGCCGCCCCGGTGGCCGCGACCATCTGTTCACGCAGCTCCTCGATGGGTCCTCGGTGCTTGTGTTCGATCGCCCGGACCAGGTCGGTCTTGGTGCCGAAGTGGTAGCCGACTGCGGCGTTGTTGCCCTGCCCCGCGGCCTCGCTGACCTGGCGGTTGGAGACCGCGAACACGCCATGCTCGGCATACAGGCGTTCGGCCGCCTTGAGGATGGCTTCCTGCGTGCCGCTGGCCCGCGCTACCCGACTGGCTGTGGTCACCGTTACAGTCAACCCTCTTCGTGTAATTAAGTCAAGCAGTTGATTTAATACTCGCCGAGGCGACGGTTTTTGCCGGAAAAACCGCGTTACCCCGCCAAGAACCGTCGTCTCGCGCTAGGACTTCTCCTTGCGCACGATGACCTTGCCCGCGACCGTGCCGCCGTCGATCGGCAGCACCGTCCCGGTGACGTAGCGCGACTTGTCGCCGGCGAAATACAAGGCGGCCTCGGCCACGTCCTCTGCCGTGCCCTCGCGTTTGAGCGGCCGGTCGGCACGCATCTGAGCCCGGATCCCGGCCTCGAACTGCTCGAGCTGCTCGCGGTCCTCGGCCGACGCGGACTTCGCCACGATCGCGGTGCGAATATTGCCGGGCGCGATGGCGTTGACCCGGATCTCGTAATGGGCGAGCTCGATCGCCGCGGACTTGGTGAACTGGATGACGGCGGCCTTGGAGGCGCGGTAGGTCATGACGCCGCCGCCGGCCTGGATTCCGCCGATCGAGGTCAGGTTGAGGATCGAACCTCCGCCACTGGTGGCCATATGCCGTGCCGCGTCCCGCGTTCCGGCCATCACCCCGAGCACGTTCACACCCATGACGTGGTGGAAATCGGCGAGATCGTCATCGAGGAAGCGCCGGTGCATGGTGCCCGATACCCCGGCGTTGTTGACCATGACGTCCAGTCCGCCGAAGTGTTCGACCGCGGCGTCGACCAGCGCGGTGACCTGTTGTGGGTCCGAGACGTCGGTGGGCAGGAACTCCGCGACGTCACCGAACTCGGCGGCCAGCGCCGCACCCCGATCCTTCTCGACGTCACCGATCATCACCCGGGCGCCCTCGGCGGCGAACCGGCGCACCAGTCCTTCACCGAGACCCGCCGCACCACCGGTGACAACGGCGACTTTGCCCGCCAGTTCGTTGCTCATATAGGCCGAAAACCCCTTCCTTGCCGGCCGCACCGCGGCGGCTCTTCGACTCAACCCCTTCGACCAGGTTCAGTCAAGCGATTGATTTAACAGAATAGAGCCATCGCCCCTCCCCCTTGACCTTCAACACCGTTTCGGCCAGAATCCTACAAAGTGTAGGAATACCGATTGGGGGCGCCATGAGCTCGATCCGGGATTGGCTGGCATTACCTTCCGCGGCGCCGGCCGAGGACTACGGGTTCTTCGGACCCAACTCAGTGACCTGGAAGGTGTGGAGTTACCCGACCTCGCTGTCGATCGGGTTCCAGCGTGCGGTCGTCATCGAGGAACTCGATCCCGCGCTCGTCGCGGCAGTCGACCGGACCCAGGGCATCTACCAGCGGCCCAGAACGCGATATGACCGCACCCTGCGGTACTTCGCCATGGTCGCTTTCGACGACAGCGCCTCGACCACCGAGGTGGCCGACGTCCTGGTCAAGATCCATTCCAAGGCCGTCGGCACCGATCCGGTGACGGGGCGGGGGTACGACGCCAACGACCCGGCCTCCCAGCTCTGGATCCACCTGACCGCCTGGCACTCCATCCTGTGCGCTTACGAGAAATTCGGCCCGGGACGGCTTTCTCACCAGGAGGAGACCCAGTACTGGAACGAGTGCGCCCGCGCCGCCGAACTGCAGACGTTCGATCCGGCCGATGTGCCGCGCACCCGTGACGGCATCCGCGAGTACTTCGAGACCATGCGGCCACAATTGATCGGCTCGGACATCGCGAAGAAGGCGATGAACCATCTGCTGCGCGCGGAGGTGATGCTGCCACGGATGCCGCTGCTGTTGCGGCCGGGCACCATGGTGATCACCGCGATGCTGCGCCGGGCCACCCTTGCCACGATGCCACGCTGGATGCGAAAGATGGGTGGTCTGAGCACTTCCCGGGTACTCGACGCCGCCATCGTGCCGCCGATGAGCGCCGCGTTCACGGTGATCTCCATGAGCACCCGGCTGCAACTCATCCTGCTGAGACTGATCTCGCCGGCGACCCTGCCGATCGGCACCCGGGTGCTGCGCGGGATCCCGCCGCACTGCCGGGTCACCCTCACCCCGCGCGAAGCCCAACGGCAGTACGGTTACGCGATCCCCGCCCAGGCACATCTCGAGTTCCGCGAGAAGCAGCTTGCCCGCGTCTTCGACGACGGCCAGGCGCCCAGCGACCAGGGCATCGTCGAATCCGAACCCATCCTCGGCGCGATCAGGTGATGACAATGCTGCGCAACCTGCTCGACATCCGGCTCAGCATCCGCCAACTCGCTTATCTGGCCGTCACGGTGGGGATACCGTATCTGGCTATCGGATTATTCTGGGCCACAAGGCAAACCGACCATCTGCGTACCCTCACCGGATTTGATCTGGCGGCCTCCACGGCCGGCGAGATCGTGGCCTGGCCGGTACTGCTCTTCGCGAATGTGACCCTGGTCTGAATACCGTACTACCTCCGGTCACCGGCGCCAAACGGGTCAGGGCCGAGCATCTCGGACCCGACCGGCGCCGCCCGCAGGTGCTCGACACCGCATTGGCTATCGCCGCCGAAGCGGGTCTCGGCAAGGTGACGATGGGCGCCGTCGCGGCCAGGATGGGCGTCACCAGACCGGTCGTCTATGCGTGCTACGGCGGCCGGGGCGAACTCCTCGCCGCGCTGCTGGAACGCGAAACCGAGCTTGCGCTGAGCGGCCTGATGGCGATGCTGCCGCCGAAGCGGACCGGCTCGATCGAGCAGCTCTTCGTCGACGGATTCCGGCTGTTGCTCGGCGCGGTCGACGAACGGCCCGCATCCTGGCGGATCATGTTCGGCACCGACCCCGATCCCGTGCTGGCCGCCGCGATCGCCAGGGGTCGCAACCAGATCCGCGATCAGGTCGCCGCCGTGATGCGGCCGCTGCTGCAGCGCCGCAAGGTAGCCGATGTCGACACCGTGCTGATCCCGGTCTCGGAGATGTTCCTGGCGATCAGCGAGAGCGCCATCCGGATGCTGCTCGACGACACCCGGACATGGCGGCCCGACGGCCTCGCCGAGATCTTCGGGCCCGCCGCCTACCGCGCGACGCGGGTGGACTGAACCGCCAGGAACTCCAGCAGCAGGTCGTTGACGGCGCCGGGTTGCTCGATCTGCGGGCAGTGGCCCGCAGCCTCGACGACCGCGCTCTGTGCACCGCTGATCCGGCCGGCGATATCGGCGGCCCAGCCCGCGGGTAGCAGCTTGTCCCGCTCCCCCTCGACGATCATGGCCGGCACTCCGATGCGGTCATACGCCCGTTGCGCCGACGGCATCGCCGGCGGCTCCAGACCGGGTCGCCGAAACCGGGCCGCGGCCAGGGCTTCCCAGGCCCCCGGTGCGATGCTGGATTCGTACCTTCGCCGCACATAGGCCTCATCGGCCGCATACGCGGGATCGGCGAACAGCGCGGTGACGATGCGACGCATGCCGTCGAGCGACGCGTCGTAGTCGTAGAGTGCCGCGCTGTGCTCGTTGCGCTGGATCTCCCCGCCCCCGCAGATCGCGACCAGCGATCGGACGGGCAGCCGCGGCGTTTCCGAGGTCGCATCGACCAGCAGGTTCACCGCGCCCATCGAGTTGCCGACGAAATGCGCGGAGTCGACACCCAATTCGGCGCAGAACCTGGCGATGTGGCGGATCCGCATACCCCGACCGTCGTTGAAGTCGACGACCTTGGCGCTCTCACCGAACCCGAGCATGTCCGGGGCGAGCACCCGGTAGTGGCCGGCGAGCTCGCCGATGATGCGCTCCCAGCCGATCTCGGCGCTCACGCCGAACTCGCCGCCGTGCAGCAGCACCACCGGATCGCCGTGCCCCTCGTCGAGATAGCCCGTCCTCAGGCCGTCGACGACGAGGCTGCGACGTCGGTCGGTCATCGGGCTGCCCCGCTGGACCTGGCGAAGGTGAGCACCTGGTTGGCCAGCATGTCGAGCTGATCGCGCACCGGACCCTCGGCCAATTCACCGGTCTCGGCCCAGATCTGGTCGGCGGAGTTGATCGCCACCCCCAGCGGCGTCGGCCAGGCCCGAAGCGCATGTCCGATCGAGCGGAGCTGGCTCAGCGTGCCGACCGCAGCCTGCCACCCGTAGGCACAGCTGATACAGCCCCACGGGGTGTTGTCGAGGTAGACCCGCGGATCCTCGCGGAGATCCTCGATGTAGTCCAGCGCGTTCTTCACCAGACCCGAGATCGCCCCGTGATAGCCGGGCGAGCCCACCACCACGGCATCGGCGTCGCGCAACGCCTTCACCAGTTCCAGCGCGGCGGGGGTGCGGTCCAGGGAATGCGGTGCGTACATCGGCAGTTCCAGATCGGGGCCGGCGAACATCCGGGTCTGCCCGCCCTGGCGCTCCACCGCGTCCAGGCAGTAGCGCACCACTCGTTCGGTCGACGAATCGGCCCGCAGCGTGCCGCCGAGACCCACCACGAACGGCACCTTCTCAGTTGACGTCATATCTCCCTCATTTGATCGCGATGGGATTCACCGGGGAGCCCACGGCTCCGGTCACCCGCAGCGGGGGTGCGATGAGCTGGAATTCGTACACGCCGTCGGTCGCGCAGTCGGCGGCGAGCGCGCCCAGATCCCAGTACTCGCCGAGCATCAGGCCCATATCCCGCAGGCACAGCATGTGCATGGGCAGGAAGGTGCCCGCCACGCCGGTCGCCGGATCGGGATCCTCGACCATCAGATTGTCGGCGGCCACGGCCGCGATCTGATGGTCGTGTAACCACGATGCGCACATCCAGTGCAGGCCCGAACCCGGCTCGGCACCGTCGCCGGTGGCCAAGAACTGGGTCCACCAGCCGGTGTGCACCACCACGATGTCGCCCCGCCCGACGGTGACGCCCTGCGCGGCGGCCACCGCGTCGAGTTCGGCTGGCGTCACCGGGTTTCCGGGTTCCAGGTAGACCTCGGCACCGCGGTAGGCCACCACGTCGAGCAGTACCCCACGACTGGTGATTCCCTTACCGTCCACCTTGTCGATACCGCAGTGAAAGGCCCCGAAGCTGGTGACCGAATCGGCCGGGAATCCGTTGTAGAGCTTGTCGTCGTAGTAGACGTGTGACAGGGCGTCCCACTGGGTGGCGGCCTGCAGCGGCATCACGATCATGTCGTCGTTGAACCGGAACGGATTGTCGACGAAGAACTCGCTGACCTGATGGGCCACCGAGTTGCGCAGCCAGTGCGGCCCGTACTGCGCCAGCGTGTTCGCATCTCCCCCGTCCACCGTCATCACGTGCGTCGGGTTCTGCCGGAACTGGAATGCCCCCTGTGGGCCCGCCGACCCGAAGTCGCCGCCCAGCGAGAACACCTTGCCCCGTTTGACCAGGCCGGCCGCCTCGGTGACCTTGTCGGCGGTGATGTGGTTCAGCGTGCCGAGTTCGTCGTCGTCACCCCAGCGCCCCCAGTTGCAGACATCGTGGGCGACGCGGCGGAAGTCGGTCATATCGGCCACTACTGCACCCCTTCCAGGGTTGCCGCGATCCGGGCGGCGACGCTACCACCGTCGACCCAGATGACTTGTCCTGAGATATAGCTTGCCGCAGGACTGTTGAGGAAGGCCAGCACCGACGCCTGCTCCTGCGGTCCACACACCCGGCCCAGCAGCTTGGGGAACGAGTCCAGGTAATCCTGCCCGTACGCGCCGCGCAACTGCTCCAGTATCGGAGTGTCGGTGACGCCGGGTCCGGTGCAGTTGATCCGGATACCGCGCTCCCCCAACGCCAGTGCCCGCGTCATCCCGTAGAGGATGATCGCCTCCTTGGACAACCGGTAGCCGCCGTCGGCCAGAGCCTCCGGGTGGGCCTCACACCACGCGATTCCGTCGGAGGGCGATGTGGTGGCCAGCAGGCCCGCGGTCTGCGCCGCGTTCTCCCGATAGTTCGCCGCGGCCAGCGATGACACGTTGGCGATCGCCGCACCGTCGGGCATCTTCGGCAGCAGGGCCTCGGTCAGGTGCCGGGTGCCAAGAAAGTTGATGGTCACCACCAGTCGCGGATCGCCGATACCCGACGACACCCCCGCCACGTTGAACAGCGCGTCGACCGGCCCGTCGATCGGGGGGGGCGCCCCCACGATAGAGGGCGGCGCGGCGCGGGGGGCCCCGACGGACACGAAGGGGGGGGGATAGGGGGGGAGCCGGGGATCGG
>NZ_JBSFPX010000183.1:0-15311 GCF_053588415.1 Mycobacterium sp. NPDC003449 | reverse complement strand
GAGATGTGGCCAGGGTGGCGCTGTTGGCGAGCGGCAACTCGGCCAGGCCCTTGCCGTAGATCTCGACGAACTTGCCGACCACACCGTGCTGGCGGAGCATGTCGGTGACGGTCAGCACCACGTCGGTGGCGGTCACACCGGGCTTGATCTCACCGGTCAGCTTGAAGCCGACGACGCGGGGGATCAGCATCGAGACGGGCTGGCCGAGCATCGCGGCCTCGGCCTCGATCCCGCCGACGCCCCAGCCCAGCACGCCAAGGCCGTTGACCATCGTGGTGTGGCTGTCGGTGCCCACGCAGGTGTCGGGGTAGGCCTTGCCGTCGCGCACCATCACCGTGCGGGCGAGGTATTCGATGTTGACCTGATGCACGATGCCGGTGCCCGGCGGGACGACTTTGAAGTCGTCGAAAGCGCCCTGGCCCCAACGCAGGAACTGATAGCGCTCACCGTTGCGCTCGTATTCGAGCTCGACGTTGCGCTCGAACGCGCCCGCGTTGCCGAACACGTCGAGGATCACCGAGTGGTCGATGACCAACTCGGCGGGGGAGAGTGGGTTGACCTTGTCGGGGTCGCCGCCCAGGGCCGCGACCGCCTCGCGCATGGTGGCGAGGTCGACGATGCAGGGCACTCCGGTGAAGTCCTGCATGATCACGCGGGCCGGCGTGAACTGGATCTCGATGCTCGGATCGGCCGAGGCGTCCCAATTGGCGATCGCTTCGATGTGGTCCTTGGTGATGTTGGCGCCGTCCTCGGTGCGAAGCAGGTTCTCGGCCAGCACCTTGAGGCTGTAGGGAAGCCTCTCGGTGCCCGGCACCGCGTTCAGGCGGTAGATCTCGTAGCTCTGGTCCCCGACGGTCAGGGTGTCACGGGCACCAAATGAGTTAAGGGACGAACTTGTCGTATTTTCGCTGCTCACATCAACTCCCGGCTCGATCTCGCCGCGACGGGCTGTGTCAGCGGCGTTCCGACGTTAACAGTACGCTTGTCCTGCAAGCGGCTCGCGGCCGGGGCCCAGTCTTCCCCTCGAGGCCGCGGGCTGCCACTCGGTTGGCCGAATTCGCGGCCCTCGCGTCACGGGCGGGTGACGCCAGGTGCTCGGGACGGTGACGATGCCGGACTCGGGCCGGTGTCGATTCACCGCCGGCGGTCGCCACGGCGTACCGTGCCCCTGTGACCGGACCGCACGTCATCCCCGTCCTCCCGGCCTTCATACCGGTCGAGGTGTGTGACACCGTCGGCATCGATCCGGGTCCGTTCGACGATGTGGCGCAGTGCATGGTGGCGGTGCAGGCCGATGTGCGCGACGACGGCGTGAGTGCACCCGCCGCCGACGTCCAGGGGTTGCGCCAGGTGGTCAACGATGCGCGCCAGGAGGGTATCGATCTCAAGATCGTGGTGTTGCCGCGCAACCCGGCGATCGACACACCGCTCCGCGATATCGCTTCGGAGGTGGGACAGGCCAATCCCGGTTCGACGGTGTTGGCGCTGAGTCCGTCATTCGCGGGCACCTATAGCCCGTCGGTCGACAGGGTGACGTTGGAGGCCGGTCAGGATGTCGCCAAAACGGGTGATGCGGTGTCATCGGCGAAGAATTTCGTCGGCCAGTTGACCACTCCCGACTTTCCCTGGACGGCGTTGACGGTCGTGCTGGTGCTCGGCGTGGCCGCGGCCTCCGTGCTGACCCGGTTCTTGCAGGTACGTGGCAAACAATCGGCCGCATCGGAGGCATCGACAGGAGCCTCGGCGGGGGCGTCCGCGGCCACCGAATAACCGCACATAATCCCTCGAACATTCGTTCGGAAATTCGCCGAATATCACTGATCGGTAACACTATTCGCAATTACATATTTGTAATTTGTGACTAAAGTTTCATTAGCTTCTGCTGTGACGTACGGTGCAGACGGTACCTATTGTTGTAGTTGTGCTTCATGTGACTTCTGCGGCAAAGGCGCTGGGCAAATCTGCCGGTGGGCCGTCGTTGAGGAGACTTGAGTCGAATGAAACGCACCGTTCGCGCCCTGCGGACGCGCGGGTCAGATCGAGCTTCGCGGACGCGAGGAGCGGATCGGGCCGCCGCGGTCCGGCGGTACAGCCGCATCATCGCCGTGCCGGTGACATTCGGGTTGCTGTTGGCCACCGCGATGTCGGGCGGCGGACCCGCGGTCGCCGACCCCGGCGGTCCGGAGAGCGTCTCGACACTCGTCGCCGCGGTGGCCAACGCCGACCAGAAGCTGCAGAACCTCGGTGCCGAGATCCAGGCCCAGCAGGAACGCGTCAACAAGGCGATCGTCGACGTGCAGGGTGCGCGCGACGCCGCGGCCGCCGCTCAGCAGGAGGTGGACGCGAGCCAGCAGGGCATCACCGACGCCAACGCCGCGATCGACGCCGCGCAGCAGCGTTTCGACACGTTCGCCGCGGCCACCTACATCAGCGGGCCGTCCGATTCCTACCTGACCGCCTCTGATCCCGGCGATATCGTCAACACCGTCGCCACCGGCCAAACCCTGACCGCCAGCGCCGATCAGGCGATGGCCAAGCTGCAGCGTTCTCGCACCGAGCAGGTCAACCGCGAGTCGACCGCCCGGCTGGCCAAGCAGAAGGCCGACCAGGCCGCCGCCGATGCCCAGGCCAGCCAGGACAGCGCGGTGTCCGCGCTCAAGGGGGCGCAGGAGACGTTCAGCACCCAGCAGGGCGAACTGCAGCGGCTGACCGCCGAACGCTCGGCCGCGCAGGCCCAGCTCGCCCAGGTGCGCAAGGCTTCGATGTCGGCGCCCGCGCCCCCCGCCGGGCAGCCGGCGCCGCAGCAGGCGCAGTCAGACAATTGGGACCACGCGCCCGGCGCACCGGCCCGGTCGGGCCAGAACTGGGACCTCGCATGGGATCCCACGTTGCCGCAGATTCCCAGCGCATTCGTCAGCGGTGACCCGGTCGCGATCATCAACACCATTCTCGGGATCTCGTCGACCTCGGCGCAGGTCACCCAGAACATGGGCCGCACGTTCCTGCAGAAGCTCGGCATCCTGCCCACCCCGACCGGCTACACCAACGGAGCCATTCCGCGGGTGTACGGGCGCCAGGCGATGGAGTACGTGATCCGCCGCGGCATGTCGCAGATGGGCGTGCCGTACTCGTGGGGTGGTGGCAACGCGGCCGGGCCCAGCCGCGGAATCGACTCGGGCGCGGGCACCGTCGGCTTCGACTGCTCGGGGCTGATGCTCTACATGTTCGCCGGTGTCGGTATCAAGCTCGACCACTATTCGGGGTCGCAGTACAACGCCGGGCGGAAAGTCCCGTCCTCGCAGATGCGCCGCGGCGACATGATCTTCTACGGCCCCAACGCCAGCCAGCACGTCGCGATGTTCCTGGGCGACGGGCAGATGCTCGAGGCTCCCTACACCGGGTCGACCGTCAAGATCTCGCCCGTCCGCACCAGCGGCATGACCCCTTATGTCACCCGGCTTATCGAATACTGATGGGAATACCTTGCGCTCCTTCGTCTTACGTTGCCTGACCGTCATCGCGGCGCTCGCCGTCGCGATAATCGGGCTGGTCGCACCCGCCGGTGCCGCGCCCGACGACGGACAGTGGGATCCGACGCTGCCGAAGCTGATCAGCTCCGGCGCACCGGGCGACCCGCTGGCGGTCGCCAATGCGTCGCTGGCCGCGACCGCGCAGGCGACCGAGGTCACCATGGGGTTGGGACGCAAGTTCCTGGCCAGCCTCGGGCTGGTCAACGATGCGCCTACCGGGGTGGCGGCGGGCAACGTCCGCGGCCCGCAGGCCATCGAGTACGCGATCCGGCGGGGCGGGTCACAGATGGGTGTGCCGTACTCGTGGGGTGGCGGAAAGCCCAGCGGTCCGTCCACCGGCATCGACTCGGGCGCGAACACCGTCGGCTTCGACTGCTCGGGCCTGACCCAGTACGCCTACGCCGGCGTCGGCGTACTGATCCCCAAGTACTCGGGCGATCAGTACAACACCGGGCGCAAGGTTCCGGTGGCCCAGGCCAAGCGGGGCGACCTGCTGTTCTGGGGGCCGGGAGGCAGCCAGCACGTGGCCATGTACCTGGGCGGCGGCAAGATGCTCGAGGCGTCCGGAAGTGCCGACAAGGTGACGGTGAGCCCGGTGCGTACCTCAGGTCTTCAGCCCTATGCGGCGCGCATCGTCGAATCCTGAGGGGAAGCTGAGCACATGCGGCCAGCGTCGACGGATGTCGAAGTGCCTGGAATAGTTGACTTCGGGTGACTGATCGCCCGGCTTGGACAATCGCTGGACCAGCGTTGCAGATGAATACCGTGGGAGGAAGTTGATGACGTCACCGAGTGGACCGCCGCAGGGCGCCGGAGGATATCCCGGCTCGAGCCCCGCACCAGGCTTTCCGCCCGGCCCGCCCGGCTCCCATGCCGCCCCGGCCGCCCCGCAGCCAGCCACCAACGGTGGTCTGCAGGCCGAGGTGCATACCCTGGAACGGGCGATCTTCGAGGTCAAGCGGATCATCGTCGGCCAGGATCAGCTGGTCGAGCGGATGCTCGTCGGCCTGCTGGCCAAGGGGCACGTCCTGCTCGAGGGTGTTCCCGGGGTCGCCAAGACCCTGGCGGTGGAGACCTTCGCCAAGGTGGTCGGCGGTACGTTCGCGCGTATCCAGTTCACCCCGGACCTGGTGCCCACCGACATCGTCGGTACCCGCATCTACCGGCAGGGCAAGGAAGACTTCGACATCGAACTCGGCCCCGTGGTGGTGAACTTCCTGCTGGCCGACGAGATCAACCGCGCGCCCGCCAAGGTGCAGTCGGCGCTGCTGGAGATCATGGCCGAGCGCAAGATCTCGATCGGCGGCCAGACGTTCGCCCTGCCGAGCCCGTTCCTGGTGATGGCCACCCAGAACCCGATCGAGCAGGAGGGTGTCTACCAGCTCCCCGAAGCCCAGCGCGACCGCTTCCTGTTCAAGCTCAACGTCGGCTACCCGACGCCCGAGGAGGAGCGCGAGATCATCTACCGGATGGGCGTCAAGCCGCCGGAGCCCAAGCAGATCCTCGACACCAGCGATCTGCTGCGGCTGCAGGAACTCGCGGCCAACACCTTCGTGCACCATGCGCTGGTCGACTACGTGGTGCGGGTGGTCACCGCGACCCGCGAGCCGGACAAGTTCGGCATGCCCGACGCCAAGGCGTGGATCGCCTACGGCGCGTCGCCGCGTGCGTCGCTCGGCATCATCTCGGCGGCCAGGGCGCTGGCGTTGGTGCGGGGGCGTGACTACGTCATCCCGCAGGACGTGGTCGAGGTGATTCCCGACGTCCTGCGGCATCGCCTGGTGCTGACCTACGATGCGCTGGCCGATGAGGTGTCCTCGGAGACGGTGGTCAACCGGATCTTGCAGACCGTGGCGCTGCCGCAGGTGAATGCCCTTCCGCAACAAGGTCATTCGGTTCCGGCCGCCACTCCCGCCGCAGCCGCCGCGGCCGGTGGTCGGTGACCAGTTCACGACGCGCGGTCGACCTTCCGTCACTGAAGCGCGGGGAGATCCGCGATCCGGCGCTCTCGGCGGCGCTGCGCAAGCTCGAGCTCACCGTGCGCCGCAAGCTCGACGGTGTGCTGCACGGCGACCACCTCGGGCTGCTGCCGGGGCCCGGTTCGGAACCGGGGGAGTCGCGGCTCTACCAGCCCGGCGACGATGTGCGCCGGATGGACTGGTCGGTGACGGCCCGCACGACGCATCCGCACGTGCGGCAGATGATCGCCGACCGGGAGCTGGAGACCTGGCTGGTGATCGACATGTCGGCCAGCCTGGACTTCGGCACGGTCGGCTGCGAGAAGCGTGACCTGGCCGTGGCGGCCGCCGCCGCGATCACCTTCCTCAACAGCGGAGGTGGCAACCGGATCGGCGCCGTCATCGCCAACGGCGACACGGTCCGGCGGGTGCCCGCACTGTCGGGCCGCATGCACGAGCGGGAGCTGCTGCGCACCATCGCCACCATGCCCAAGGCGCCGACCGGGACCCGCGGCGACCTTGGTGCGGCCATCGACGCGCTGCGCCGGCCCGAGCGCAGGCGCGGGATGGCGGTGATCATCAGCGATTTCCTCGGGCCGATCAACTGGATGCGCCCCCTGCGGGCCATCGCCGGTCGCCACGAGGTGCTCGGCATCGAGATCCTCGACCCGCGCGACGTCGAACTGCCCGAGGTCGGCGATGTCATCCTGCAGGACACCGAGACCGGGGTGACCCGTGACTTCACCATCGACCCGCAACTGCGCAGTGACTTCGAACGGGCCGCGGCGACGCATCGGGAAGAGGTGGCCCGCACCCTGCGGCGCTGCGACGCCCCGCTGCTGAGCCTGCGTACCGACCGGGACTGGATCGCCGACGTGGTGCGGTTCGTGGCGAGCCGTCGGCGCGGCGCACTGGCGCGCCGATGAACGCTTAGTAGGACGGCATCCGACAGCCAACTGAAATGATAAGTAGCACATGACTTTACCGATACTCGGTCCGATGAGCCTTTCAGGCTTCGCGCACGCCTGGTGGTTCCTGTTCCTGCTCGTGGTGGCCGGCCTGGTCGCGCTCTACGTCCTGGTGCAGCGCGCACGTCAGCAACGGATCCTGCGGTTCGCCAACATGGAACTGCTGGAGAGCGTGGCGCCCAAGCAGCCGACGCGCTGGCGCCATCTGCCGGCGATCCTGATGGTGATCTCGCTGCTGCTGTTCACGGTCGCGATGGCCGGGCCGACCCACGATGTCCGGATACCCCGCAATCGCGCGGTGGTGATGCTGGTGGTCGATGTATCGCAGTCGATGCGGGCCACCGACGTCGCGCCGAGCCGCCTGGTCGCCGCGCAGGAGGCGGCCAAACAGTTCGCCGACCAGTTGACGCCGGGCATCAACCTCGGGCTGATCGCCTACGCCGGTACCGCGACCGTGCTGGTGCAGCCGACGACGAATCGTGACGCCACCAAGAGCGGCCTGGACAAGCTGCAACTGGCCGACCGCACCGCCACCGGCGAGGGCATCTTCACCGCACTGCAGGCGATCGCCACCGTCGGCGCGGTGATCGGCGGCGGCGACGAGGCACCTCCGGCCCGCATCGTGCTGATGTCGGACGGTAAGGAGACGGTGCCGTCCAATCCGGACAACCCCAAGGGCGCCTTCACCGCGGCCCGCACCGCGCACGACCAGGGCGTGCCGATCTCCACGGTGTCCTTCGGCACGCCGTACGGCTTCGTCGAGATCAACGATCAGCGCCAGCCGGTGCCGGTCGACGACGACATGCTCAAGAAGATCGCCCAGCTGTCGGGCGGCGACGCGTTCACGGCGTCGAGCCTGGAACAGCTGAAGGCGGTGTTCTCCTCGCTGCAGCAGCAGATCGGCTACGAGACCATCAAGGGCGATGCCAGCCTGGGCTGGCTGCGGCTCGGTGCGCTGGTGCTCGCGGTGGCCGGGGTCGCCGCGCTGATGATCAACCGCCGGTTGCCGGGCTGAGTGGCGTCGAGATCGACACCACGGTCGTGGATTCGCGCCGACAACAGCCCTGGTGTCGATTTCGGCGAACGACTGGCGAGACGATAGGTTGGCGGGCATGAGTGACAGCGCTGCCGGCTTTGTGTCCCGATCCGTGCTGGTGACGGGAGGCAACCGGGGTATCGGCCTGGCCATCGCCCAGCGCCTGGCCGCCGACGGCCACAAGGTCGCCGTGACGCACCGCGGCTCGGGAGCCCCCGACGGGCTGTTCGGCGTCGAGTGCGACGTCACCGACAACGCGGCCGTCGACCGGGCGTTCACCGAGGTCGAGGAGCACCAGGGCGCGGTCGAGGTGCTGGTGTCCAACGCCGGCATCTCCCAGGATGCGTTTCTCATGCGGATGACCGAGGAGCGGTTCGAGAACGTCATCAACGCCAACCTCACCGGGGCGTTCCGGGTGGCCCAGCGGGCGTCGCGCAGCATGCAGCGCAAGCGCTTCGGCCGGATCATCTTCATCGGATCGGTCTCGGGCATGTGGGGCATCGGCAACCAGGCCAACTACGCGGCCGCCAAGGCCGGCCTGATCGGTATGGCGCGATCGATCTCCAGGGAGCTGTCCAAGGCCGGGGTGACCGCGAACGTGGTGGCCCCCGGTTACATCGACACCGAGATGACCCGCGCGCTCGACGAGCGGATCCAGGCGGGCGCGCTGGAGTTCATCCCGGCCAAGCGGGTCGGCACCGCCGAGGAGGTGGCCGGTGCGGTCAGCTTCCTGGCATCAGAGGATGCCAGCTACATCGCCGGTGCGGTGATCCCGGTCGACGGCGGCATGGGCATGGGCCACTAAGAAGACATCGGCTAGAGGAGACAACACACATGGCAGGGTTTCTCGAGGGCAAGCGCATCCTCGTCACGGGCATCATCACCGATTCCTCCATCGCGTTCCACATTGCCAAGGTGGCGCAGGAGGCGGGCGCGGAACTGGTGCTGACCGGCTTCGACCGGATGAAGCTGATCCAGCGCATCGCCGACCGGTTGCCGAACCCGGCACCGCTGCTGGAGCTGGACGTCCAGAACGAGGAGCACCTCGCGACCCTGGCCGAGCGGATCGGCGCGGCGATCGGCGAGGGCAACAGGATCGACGGCGTGGTGCACTCGATCGGCTTCATGCCGCAGACCGGCATGGGCGTCAACCCGTTCTTCGATGCGCCCTACGAGGATGTCGCCAAAGGCATTCACATCTCGGCGTTCTCGTACGCTTCGCTGGCCAAGGCCGTGCTGCCGATCATGAGTCCGGGCGGCGGCATCGTCGGCATGGACTTCGACCCGACCAGGGCGATGCCGGCCTACAACTGGATGACGGTGGCCAAGAGCGCGCTGGAATCGGTCAACCGGTTCGTCGCCCGAGAGGCCGGCAAGGTCGGGGTGCGATCGAATCTGGTTGCGGCCGGGCCTATCCGGACGCTGGCGATGAGCGCGATCGTCGGCGGTGCGCTCGGCGACGAGGCCGGTGCCCAGATGCAGCTGCTCGAGGAGGGCTGGGATCAGCGGGCCCCGCTCGGCTGGAATATGAAGGATCCGACGCCGGTCGCCAAGACGGTGTGCGCCCTGCTGTCGGACTGGCTGCCCGCCACCACCGGCACCATCATCTACGCCGACGGCGGCGCCAGCACCCAGCTGCTGTAGGCACTTACGCTGAAGATTGCAGTCACATGGTGACTGCAATCTTCAACTTGGTGTTCGGGAGTACCGAACACACCTGAGGAGGGCTGCCTGGCATGGGTTTTGACGCGCTGCTCCTGCTGTCCTTCGGTGGGCCGGAAGCCCCCGACCAGGTGATGCCGTTCCTGGAGAACGTCACCCGAGGACGGGGTATCCCGAGGGAACGGCTGGAGGGCGTCGCCGAGCATTACCTTCATTTCGGCGGCGTATCGCCGATCAACGGTATCAACCGTGCGCTGATCGAGCAGATCAGAGCCCAGTTGCCCGGTATGCCCGTGTATTTCGGCAATCGCAACTGGGACCCGTTCGTCGAGGACACCGTTGCGGTCATGCGGGACGACGGGATCGGCCGGGCGGCCGTGTTCACCACATCGGCCTGGGGCGGGTATTCCAGCTGCAGGCAGTACGTCGAGGACATCGCCAGGGCCAGGGCGGCCGTCGGTGCCGGCGCGCCGGAGCTGGTCAAGCTGCGCCAGTACTTCGATCATCCGCTGCTGGTGGAGATGTTCGCCGACGCGATCGGGGCGGCCGCGGGGTCGCTGCCCGCCGAACTTCGCGACGACGCGCGGCTGGTGTTCACCGCGCATTCGGTGCCGATCGCCGCCGACGAGCGGCACGGGCCCCGGCTCTACAGCCGCCAGGTCGGGTACGCGGCCCGCCTGGTCGCGGCGGCCGCGGGCTACCGGGAGTTCGACCAGGTGTGGCAGTCGCGCTCGGGGCCACCGTCGGTCCCGTGGCTCGAACCCGATGTCGCCGATCACCTGGACCTGCTGGGGGAGCGGGGAACCCGTGCGGTCATCGTGTGCCCGATCGGTTTCGTGGCCGACCATATCGAGGTGGTCTGGGATCTGGACTGCGAATTACGGGAGCAGGCTGAACGATTGGGCATCGCGTTCGCCCGGGCGTCCACCCCGAACGCCGATCCGCGATTCGCCCGGTTGGCGGCCGGGCTGATCGACGAGGTGTGCAGCGGTGCCGCGCCCCGGCGCTGCGCCGGTCCGGATCCGGTGCCCGGGTACGGGTCCAGTGTGAACGGTGTGCCGTGCGCACCGGAGTGCTGCGGCCCGCCGGACTAATCCCGCCAGGCCGACCGCAGGATCGCGTCCAACGCGGCCAGGCGCGCCGAGCGGACCACCTGGGCCAGCGGCCGCAGGGCATCCCCGGCGATCTGGACCTCCGATGAGGACTGCAACCCGATCGGCATCAACCCGGAGCTCACCGCGATGATCGCGTCGACGTGCGCCGCGTTCTCCAGCACCCGCACGGCCCGCGTCGGCGCGTGGTCGGGGATGTGGTGCAGCCGGTTGGCCTCGAGGATCTGCTCGACCATGCCGCGCGGATCGTCGACATCGGCGCCGACCTCGGCGCGCAGCGAGCCCAGCGTGTCGGCGGCCGCCCGGACCGCGGCCCGCAGGTCGTACTCGGCCTCGCCCAGTTCGTAGTGCTGCGGTACCGGCAACGTGGGCAGCGAATACGCCGTCCAGGACAGGGCCCTGGGTTCGGGTTCGAAGGTGGAAGGCGTTTCCACATCGTCGAGTTCGAAGTATTCGAACTCGGGTACCAGGCCGACGCCGTCGAGTTGGTCGTGGGTCAGGATGACCGCTTCGCCCACCGTCAACGCGTCGCGCTGGAACTGGGTGCCCGCGGGCAGGCCGCGGACGTCACCGGAGACCGGCTGGACGACGGTGATCGACGGCCCCAGGGCGGCGCGCCCGACCGCGGTCCGCAGGGTCTGCAGCAGCGACACCGAACCGGAGTCCTCCAACTCGGGCCAGGGCAACCCGGTCCGGGTGGCGGCCACCGAATCGTAGGCGGTCACAGAATGCATTGGCGCCCATTGCGATAGCGCATCGAGAACATCGTCAGGCGCGGCGGCTCCGGCGAGCCAGGCGTTGGCCCACATCGACAGGGTTGCACTTGGACACCACATGATGCCAGCAGTGTAATTGTCGGCCGCCGATCAGGCCGGATTCGCTAGGGTGGGCGTATGCCCGTCCCGCTGATCTGGCTCATCCTGGCCATCGGGTTGGCCGGGGCCGAGGCCCTGACCGGGGACATGTTTCTGCTGATGCTGGCAGGGGGAGCGCTGGCGGCGACCGGGACCAGCTGGTTGCTGGATTGGCCGATCTGGGCCGACGGCGCGGTGTTCCTTGCGGTTTCGGTGTTGATGCTGGTGCTGGTCCGCCCGGCCCTGCGGCGCCGCTTCGAGGCGGGCGAGGGCCTGCCGGAGCCGGTGAAGGCGTTGGAGGGCAAACCCGCGCTGGTGCTCGATCGGGTCGCCGAGCATGAGGGGCAGGTCAAGTTGGACGGCGAAGTGTGGACGGCCCGGCCGTTGAACGACGACGAAGTGTACGAGGCCGGTGAGCACGTCACCGTGGTGCGGATCGACGGTGCCACCGCAGTCGTGTTCAGGGCATAGAACCTCGAGGAGGGAACCCCATGGAAGGTGCCGTAACCGGCCTGGTCCTACTGGTCGTGCTGGTGCTGTTCGCGGTCGTCGTGGTCGCCAAATCGGTCGCGCTGATCCCGCAGGCCGAGGCTGCGGTGATCGAGCGGCTCGGCCGCTACAGCCGCACCGTCAGCGGCCAGCTGACGCTGCTGGTGCCGTTCATCGACCGGATCCGGGCCCGGGTCGACCTGCGCGAGCGGGTGGTGTCGTTCCCGCCGCAGGGGGTGATCACCGAGGACAACCTGACGCTGGCCATCGACACCGTCGTGTACTTCCGGGTGACCAATCCGCAGGCCGCGGTGTACGAGATCAGCAACTACATCGTCGGTGTGGAGCAGTTGACCACCACCACGCTGCGCAACGTGGTCGGCGGTATGACCCTGGAACAGACCCTGACCTCCCGCGACTTGATCAACCAGCAGCTGCGCGGGGTCCTCGACGAGGCCACCGGGCGCTGGGGACTGCGGGTGGCGCGGGTCGAATTGCGCAGCATCGATCCGCCACCGTCGATCCAGGAGTCGATGGAGAAGCAGATGAAGGCAGATCGGGACAAGCGGGCGATGATCCTGACCGCCGAGGGTGTCCGCGAGTCCTCGATCAAACAGGCCGAAGGTCAGAAGCAGTCCCAGATCCTGGCGGCCGAGGGCGCCAAGCAGGCCGCGATCCTGGCGGCCGAGGCCGACCGGCAGTCCCGGATGCTGCGGGCTCAGGGTGAACGGGCCGCCCAGTACCTGCAGGCGCAGGGCCAGGCCAAGGCCATCGAGAAGACCTTCGCGGCGATCAAGGCCGGCAGGCCCACGCCCGAGATGCTGGCCTATCAGTATCTGCAGACGCTGCCGCAGATGGCCAAGGGCGAGGCCAACAAGGTGTGGCTGGTGCCGTCGGATTTCGGCTCGGCGTTGCAGGGGTTCACCAAGATGCTGGGCGCACCCGGCGAGGACGGGGTGTTCCGCTACACCCCGCCACCGGTGGACGAGGACCTGCCCAAACCCGAGGACGACAGCGACGAGGTCGCCGAGTGGTTCTCCACCGAAACCGATCCGAAGATCGCCCAGGCCGTCGCCAAGGCCGAGGCCGAGGCCAGGACGACGACACCGCTGCTGGGCTCGGCGCCGAAGCCGTCACCGCAGCCCCCACTGGAGGGCGACGCCCCGCCGCAGGAACTGCCCGGTGGTGCGCACCGCGCGTGACAGGTGTTTCGGGCGCGGCCCCGGTTGGCTAGCGTGGAGGCATGTCTCTCCCCAAGACCTACGCCGCGCTGGCCGCGCTCCAGGCGGGCGACGCCGTGGCGTGCGCGCTGAACGCGCCGCCGGTCGTGCAGGCGTTCGACGACGTCGGCGTGCCACCGCGGATCCGATGGATCTTCCCGGTGATCAAGGGGGCGTCGGCGGTGGGACTGCTGGCGGCCGGGCGCTATCCGGCCTTGGGGCGGCTGACGACCGCGCTGCTGACCGTGTACTTCGTGCTGGCGGTCGGCGCGCACGTCCGCGTGCACGACAAACCCGTGAACATGATTCCGGCGGCGGGGTTTCTGGCGACGTTCGCGGTCCTGACGGCCAAGGGGACCCGACCGGCCGATCGCCGGCTCAGCCGGTAACGGCCGGCTCAGCCGGTAACGGCCGGCTCGGCGGGAGAATCGGGCGAGGCCGGCCGGGCATCGCGTTGTTCGCGCCGGTGGCTGCGGACCTCGTACACCAGCCCGGCCACGCCAAGCGCCGCGGTACACAGCGACACCGCGAACAGCAACGGGCTGATATTGCCGGTCAGCGCGTCGCCCAGAACGACGACGGCGGCCGTCCCCGGCAGCAGGCCGATCACCGTGGCGATGCTGTAGGGCACCGGCCGCACCGACGAGGCGCCCGCGGCGTAGTTCAGCACCGAGAACGGCACCGCCGGGATCAGCCGCATCGAGATGACCACCGGCCAGCCGCGCTGGCGCAGCCGGGCATCCAGCGAATCGAGCCGGGGATGGCGTAACAGCCGGCTGAGCTGCCAACCGGCGGCGCGGATCAACAGCAGAGCGATGACCGCACTGACCGAGCTGGCCACCACGGCGATCGCCACGCCGAGGGCCGGACCGAACAGCAGACCCGCCGCCAGGGTGAAGGCGGTACGGGGAAACGGGAAGACGGTCGCCACGATGTGGGCGCCGAGGAAGGCCAGCGGGAACCACGGCCCTACCGACGTGGCCCAATCCCGCAGCTGCATGGCACTCGGCAGCGGAACCAGCGCGGCGACTGCGACGAGGATCACAATGCCAACAAGGATCGTGAGGATGCGACGGGTGGACAGTTGCGCGGCCGTCGTCATCACCGCACCGCGCACGGTACGCAGGGTGCTGACGACGGGTTTCACGCTTACCAAGAGTACGGGCCGGAACCGTTCGCGCACCCCCGCGAGGTGCTGTGAGGCCGGTGCCCGGCGGGCGACCGGGTGTTGGGGATCATTTAGCCTGAGGAGCGAGTGGGTAGGTCACACGCTGCGATAACAGGAGATGCGGGTGTCGGTACAGGAGTCCAGTTCGGTCGAGGCCGGCCGCGAGCAGTGGCGGACCGCGGTCGCCGGGGTGCTGACCAAGGGCGGTAGGCGCGATCCCGCGGATCTGCCCGCCGAACCCGAGCGGCTGCTGGATACGGCCACCTACGAGGGTTTCCCGGTCCGGCCGCTCTACACCGCCCTCGATGCCCGGCCCGACCCGGCGCTGCCGGGCCGGTGGCCCTATATCCGCGGTGGCGACGCGGCGCGGGACGTCAAATCGGGCTGGAAGGTCGTCGAAGCCTTTCCGATCGTCCCTGGTTCCGGCGTCGAGACGGTCAACGGTGCGATGCTGGTCGCGCTGACCGAGGGCGCCAGCGCACTGGCCGTGCGGGTCGGCGGGTCCGGGGTGGCGGCCGCCGACCTGGACCGCGCGTTCGACGGCGTTTTCCTCGACCTGGTTCCGGTTGTCTTCAGCAGCGCCGATCTGGACTACCCGGCCACCGTGGATGCGGTGCTCGCCCTGCTGAGTGGCCTCGACGACGATCAGCGCTCGCGCCTTTCGGTGGACCTGGGCGCCGATCCGTTCACGTCCGGTGCCCCCGCCGCGCAGATCGCCGATGTGGTGGCGGCCGCCGCGAAGTTGACCGGGTATGCGGGCCGGGTGCGGGCCGTCACGGTGGACGGCCCGACGTTGCACAACGCCGGCGCCAGTGCGGCCTGGGAGCTGGCCGGTGCGGTCGCGGCAGGCGTGGACTACCTGCGGGCACTCGGCGACGCTGGAATCGACGGCGCACAAGCGTTGCAGCAGATCAGTTTCCGGTACGCGGCCGACGACGACCAGTTCATGACGATCGCGAAACTGCGTGCCGCACGTCAACTCTGGGCCCGGGTGGCCGAGGTCGTCGGCGCCCCGGACGCGGGAGCCGCCACCCTGCACGCGGTGACGTCGTTGCCCATGATGACGCAGCGCGACCCGTGGGTGAACATGCTGCGCACCACGCTGGCGGCATTCTCGGCCGGCGTCGGGGGAGCCGACACTATACAGGTGCAGCCGTTCGACGTGGCGATCCCCGGCGGATTGGACGGCACGTCGGTCAGTTTCGCGCGGCGCATCGCCCGTAACACCCAGCTGCTGCTGCTGGAGGAGTCCCACATCGGGCGGGTTCTCGATCCGGCGGGCGGATCGTGGTTCGTCGAGGATCTCACCGCCCA
>NZ_JBSFPX010000182.1:0-15379 GCF_053588415.1 Mycobacterium sp. NPDC003449 | reverse complement strand
TATTAGGGAAAGCGAGACCCGATGCCACCGCGAACAGCCACCCGGCGCACAGCAGCCGCCTCCGACGGCGGCAGCGCGCCGCGGTCAGACTTCGTCCGGCCCAAAACCGCCCAGCAGGCGGTCGCCGAGGCGCTGCGCCGCGATATCACCAGTGGCAAGCTCGCGCCGGGCAGCTGGATCGTGCAGGAGAGCCTGGCCGAGCAGTTCGGCATGTCGCGGATCCCGATCCGCGAGGCGCTGAAGACGCTCGAGGCCGAGGAGTACATCACCTACGTCCCGCACAGCGGGTACCGGGTGGCCAAGCTGGGGCTCGACGAGCTGGTCGAAGTGTTCCGCCTGCGCGACATCCTGGAGGCCGAGCTGATCCGCGACGCCATCCCCGTGATCACCGATGAGGTGGTCGAGGCCATGCGCACCGAGATGGCCGAGATGGACCGGGCGGCCGCCGAAGGGGACCTGATCGCGGTGGGTCTGGCCAACCGCCGGTTTCATTTCCTCACCTTCGAGGCGAGCCGGCTGGCGCGGACCAAGCGCATCGTGACCCAGTTGTGGAACACCGCCGACGCCTACCGCCCGCTCTACGCCCATCTGATGGACCTGGCCAAGGTGAACAGTGAGCACGTGCTGCTGGTGAACGCGATGGCCGAGCGGGATGTCGAGCGGGCGGTCGCGCTCAACCACGAACACCGGCTGCACGCGATCGGTCATCTGTACGCGGTGTTCGGCCGCGAGGATTCCGCATCGACGTCGTGACACCGCGGAACCGGTTGGCGGCGTTGGGATTCGAGCTGCCCTCGCCGGCCGGGCCGAAGGGTGTGTACTTTCCCAGCCGGCGCTGCGGTGACCAGCTGTGGATTTCGGGGACAACGGCCAGGCGTCCGGACGATCCCGGCGCGGTGGGCGTCGTCGGTGCGGACGTGACGGCCGAACAGGCGGGTGCGCAGGCACGGTTCGCGGCGATGAATCTGCTCGCCGCGGTCGACGCGGCCGTCGGCCTCGATGCGGTGACCGCGCTGGTGCACCTGCGCGGCTATGTGCGGGCGGCACCGGATTTCGCCGACCATCCGGCGGTGATCGACGGCGCCTCGAGGCTGCTGATCGACGTGTTCGGGGAGCGCTGTGGTGCGCACGCCCGCACCGCAGTCGGGGTGGCGTCACTGCCCGGCGGGGCCTGTGTCGAACTCGAACTCGTCGCGGCCGTGCGCGGCTGAATCAGGCCAGCCGCTCGGCGGTGCGCCCGATGGCCAGGCCGAGCGCGACGCCGGCCAGCGCCGTGACCGCGATGGTCAGCCAGTCGTTCTCGCGAACCCGCGGGCGTGGTGCGTCCGGCTGCGCGGTGACCACGGCGGCGCCCGCCGGCGCGGTGATGTGCGCGTTGAGCCTGCGGACGAACTGGCCGATGATCCGGTTGCTCACCTGCGAGATCACACCGCTGCCGAACTGCGCGATACGGCCGCCGAGCTCGAGGTCGGTCCGCACGGTCACCGCGGCCCGCCCCCCGTCGTCACGGGCCGACATCGTGACCGTCGCCTCCGCGGTGCCGTTGCCCTTGCGGTCCCTGGCCTGCCCGCGGACCACCATCTGGTGTGCGGTGTCGTCGCGGCTGACCACGGTCGCGGTGCCGGAGAGGGTGAGCCCGACCGGGCCCACCTTGACCGCGACCCTGGCCCGGTAGTCGGTACCGTCGTGGCCTTCGAGTTCGGCGCCGGGAATGCATCCGACCACACCGGGGATGTCGGTCAGCGCCGCCCATGCGATATCCAGCGGCGCGTCGACGGAGAACTCGTTGACCAGTTGCATGACGCTTGCTGTCCTCTCTCGGGTAACTCGATCGCCGGTTCCGGTTGTGTGACCAGAACGACCCCCTTACGATTGGATACGATATCCAACGTCGCCGCAGGAGGTCGAGAGTGCTGAGTAAAGGGGTCGGTCTGTTTCCGACCGAGCCGGTGGGCACGATGTGCGAATACGTCCGGCTCAGTGAATCGCTGGGCTACGACAACGTGTGGTTCGGCGACTCACAGAACATCTGGCGAGAGTCGTCGACGGTGATGGGTGCCGCCGCCGTCGGGACCGAACGCATCGTGTTCGGCACCGGCGTGACCAACTCGGTGACCCGTCATCAATCGCTGCTGGCGTCCACCTGGGCGACGCTCTCCGAGTTCACCGGCGGCCGGGTGGCACTGGGCATCGGGACCGGTGACTCGTCGTTGCGCACCATGGGCCTCAAACCGCTCAAGCTCGCCGAACTGGAACGTTCGATCGGCGAGCTACGGACACTGTTCAAAGGTGAGAAGGTGGTGGAGCCGACCAGCGGCGCCGAGTATCACCTGAACTATCTGAACGAGCCGATGAACATTCCGATCTACATCGCGGCCTCCGCGCCCAAGATTCTGCGGATGTCCGGCCGGATCGCCGATGGCGTGATCGTGTTGGTCGGCACCGCACCGCATTTCATCGAGGCGGCGCTAAAGACGATCGAGGCCGGTGCCGCCGAGAGTGGCCGCACCCTGGCCGATCTGCACATCGTGCTGTGGACGCCGACGGCGATCGACCAGGATCGCACCAAGGCGCGCGACCTGGTGCGGGCGCATGTGTCCCGGGTGGCGATCCGCCCCCTTCCGGCCAAGGTGGAGCCGTCACTGGAGAAGGCGATCGACCGGATCCGGGAGACCTACAACTACTACGAGCACATGAACACCGAGGCCTCGCACGCCGATCTGGTCCCCGACGAGCTGGTGGACCTGTTCGCGCTGGCCGGTACCCCGGACGAGTGTGCGCAGCGGCTCAAGGAGGTCGAGGCGCTCGGCGTGGACCAGGTGTCGATCGTCCCGTTCGTGCGCCCCGGTGAGAGTCGCGCACCGACCATCCGCACGTTCGCCGAGATCGTCGGCGGCCATGGCTGAACCGGCGGCCGCGCCCGGCGTCGCCGCGTTTCCCGCCCCGGGGAGCGCGGTGCCCGGTGCCCCGCCGGCACTGCGGCGGGCGCTGAGCCCGGCCGACGGTGTGAGCGTGGCCGCGGCCGATGCCCGCGAAGCCCCGGCCGCCGAACCGGTACCCAGTGGACCGGGCGCGTCCGGCGGGTCTCGGTTCACCGCGGCCGCGGCATTACTGGGTGTGGCGCTGGGGCTGGAACTGGCCGGTGTGATCGCGCATGGCGCAGGCCGGTCCCGTCGGTCGATGTTGACCTAGATCACAGCGTTTCGTATAGTGTATCCAATATTCACCGTCCCTCCGGAGGTTGCGCGGATGTCCCTGTTCCCCAAAGTCTTCGCCGCGGCGTGTACCGCGGTCGCACTCATCGCCGGGGCGACGGCCTGCGCGGACGAGTCAGCCGGTCCCGAGAGCGGTGGCACGGATGCGCTGAGCATCTCGGCGACCGGTGTCGACAGCCTGCCGTTCATGGCCATCCTTCAGGTCGGGATCGACAAGGGCTGGTTCAAGGAGCAGGGAGTCAACGTCGACCTGTACTCCGGTGGTGGCGGCGGTAACACCCTGCGGGTCGTCACCAGTGGTGACGCCGATATGGCGATCGCGGGCAACAGCTCGGTGATCCTGGCCGCCCAGCAACCGAATGCGAATCTCAAGGTGGTCGCACCGTGGTTCCAGATGAACGATTTCTCCTGGATCTCCCCGCCCGGCCGCAAGATCGAGAACGCCACGCTGGGATTCAGCTCGGCCGGGTCGTCGACCGAACTGATCGTCAAGGGCCTGGAACGCAAGCTCGGGGTGAAGTCGCAGGCCGTCGGCCCGATGGGGGACAACTGGACGGCCGCCAAGGCCGGCCAGATCACCGCGGGCTGGGCCATGCAGCCGTTCATCGCCGACAAGCAGGCATCCGATCACGCTGAGGTACTTGTCGATTCGCGCGATGTCGTCGGCGACCTGCCCGCCGACCTGGTCGCGGTCAACGCCGAATACGCCGAGCAGAACCCCGAGAACGTCCGCGACTTCTTCGTGGTGGCCAACCGCCTCAACGAATGGCTCGTGGCCAATCCCGACGAGGCCGCCACCGAGATCGCCCCACTGGTCGGGGTGTCCCCTGAGGTGATGAAGGCCGCCTTCGCCAACAACCCCGACCTGGCCAAGGGATACTCGCTGAAGGTCGACACCGCGGGCCTGACCAACCTGTCGGACCTGATGGTGGCCGCGGGCCAGATCGCCGAGCCGATCGACTGGGCCGGCGTGCTCGACCAGCAGTACCTGCCCGACGACGCGCGGGCCGAATTCTGAGCCAGGACAGCCCATCCAACTCCGGGAGGCAACCCATGGATCGTGACGGAATCCGGATCGAAGACGTATCGGTCGTCTTCGACGCTCCGGCTGGAGCGGTGACGGCAGTCACCGGAATCACCCAGCATGTGCCGCATTCGAGCTTCGTGTCCATCGTCGGGCCGAGCGGATGCGGGAAATCCACGCTGCTGGCCGTGATCTCGGGATTACAGAAGGCCACCACCGGCAAGGTTCAGGTGGCCGGCAAACCCGTCACCGGACCCGACCCGTCGATCGGCGTGGTCTTCCAGGAGGACTCCACCCTGCCGTGGCGCACGGTCGAGGAGAACGTGGCCTTCGCCATGGAGATGATCGGCACCGACAAGGCCGATCGGCGCAGGCGGGTCAAGGAGGCGATCGAACTCGTCGGCCTCGGCGGATTCGAGAAGTCCTACCCGTCCATGCTGTCGGGCGGGATGCGGCAACGCGTCGCCCTGGCCCGCACGCTCGCGGTGCAACCCGAGGTGGTGCTGATGGACGAGCCGTTCGCGGCACTGGACCAGCAGACCCGCCTGTTCCTGGGTGCCGAGGTCCGCCAGATCTGGGCCAGCACCCATCAGACCATCGTGTTCGTCACCCACGACATCTCCGAGGCCATTCTGCTCTCCCAGCAGGTCTGGGTGATGTCCTACCGGCCCGGTTCGATCATCGATGTCGTCGATATCGACCTCCCCGCCGAACGGGACGCGAGCATGGTGTCGACACCGCAGTTCAACGAGTTGCAGAACCGGATCTGGACGTCACTGCAGGCCGAGTCCATGCGTGGATTCAAGCAGCAGGAGGCCGCCACCACGTGACGACTTCCTACGTGGCACAAGACGATCTGCCCACCGAGACGATGACACCCAACTCCGGCAAACCGCCGTCGGCCCCTCGCAAACGCCGGATGAGCAACTTCGCGCTGAGCGGAGTCTCGACCGCGGTGCTGCTCATCGTGTTCGTGGTGATCGGCGAGGTCGGCGCCCGCGCCGACCTGTGGAGCGATCGCGTCATGCCGGCCCCCTCGATCGTCCTGACCGAACTGGGCCGGCTGCTGGGCCAGGCACAGTTCTGGCAGGACGCCGCCCGCACCGGCGTCGAGGTCGCGTTCGCCATCGTGTTGGGCAGCCTGTTCGGATTCGCCGCCGGGCTGATCTTCTGGAAACTGCCGGCGGTGGGCCGGATCTTCGAGCCCTACCTGGTGTCGTTCTACGCGGTGCCGTTGGTGCTGTTCTATCCGGTGATGATCGTCCTGGTCGGGATCAACGCCACATCGGTGATCATCCTGGCGACCGTCATGGCGGCCATCCCGATGGCGCTGAACACCGCCGTCGGGCTCAACTCGATGCCGCCGGTGTACATGAAACTGGCCCGCTCCGTGACGGCCTCGCCGCGCCAGACCCTGTTCGCCATCGCGATTCCGGCCGCCGGCCCGTTCATCGTCGCCGGCCTGCGGCTCGCGGTGGTGTACGCGCTGATCGGCACCATCGCCATGGAGTTCACCACGGCCCAGGCCGGGCTCGGTTACCGCATCCGCTACCTGTACGAGATCTTCAACAACAACGAGATGTTCGCCTACATCGCGGTGGTGCTCGTGCTGTCGTGCATTCTCACGGCCCTGCTGGCCGTGGTGGAGCGCGTCCTGCTGCGAGGGAGGAACCGATGACCCAGGCAGTGGACAAGACCGCGGCGCCGGCACCGGCACAGCGAACCGCGCCGGGGGCGCAGCGGTGGCGGGCGATCCTGGGCAATCAGGCCGTCGGCGCGACCGCGCTGGCGGTGCTGATGCTGATCGTCTGGGAGGTGTTCTCCGACCTGACCTTCGTGATCCCCTCGCCGGTGCGCACCGTCGGTGTGCTCATCGAGAACCTGTCCGATCCGGCGTACCTTTTCGATCTTCGGGTCACCGCACAATCGGTGTTCCTGGCGTTCGTCGTCGGGACCGCCGTCGGCGGCGCATTGGGGCTGCTGCTCGGGCTGTTCGATAAGCTGCGGGTGATGTTCGAGCCGATGTTGATCGTGCTCAACGGAATTCCCAAGATCGTGCTCTATCCGGTGCTGTTGCCGATCTTCAGCCTGACCGGCTCCAAGGTCGTCATGGGGGTGCTGTTCGCGCTGTTCCCGGTGCTGATCAATGTGTCCACCGGGGTGCAGGAGATCCCGCGCGTCTACTGGAAGCTGGCCCGTTCGGTACAGGCCAACGCCTGGCAGATGCTGGCCCACATCATCATTCCCGCGATCCGGCGGCCGCTGCTGACCGGTATCCGGCTGGCCGTCAGCCTCGCCGTGGTCGGCGTGGTGCTCTCGGAGTTCTTCGCCACCAGAAGGGGATTGGGCCGGGTGGTGCTGCAGGCCTACAGCCACGGTGACTACCCGTCCATGGTCGCCACCATCATGCTGCTGATCACGATCTCGTTCGGTATCTCGATCGCATTGTGGCAGTGGGAGAAACGACTCCATTGAGTGGTCACATCGGCAACTCGGTGCGGCGACGGGAGGACGAGAGACTGCTCGGCGGGCACGGCCGGTTCGTCGCGGACTACGCGGCCCGTGCCCACCATGTGGTCTTCGCCCGGTCCACCGAACCGCACGCCGAGATCGCGCGCATCGATGTCGCGGCGGCCCAACGGATGCCCGGCGTCCTCGGGGTATTCACCGCCGGCGACCTCGGCCTTTGCGGTGTCCCGATCCCGACCCTGACCACGCCCGATCCCCAGTTCACCGCCGCCACCTCGTGCGTGCTGGCCGAACAGCGGCTGCCCATCCTGGCCTCGGACCGCGTGCACTACGCCGGCCAGCCGATCGCGATCGTCGTCGCGGAGGACCGCTACCAGGCCGAAGACGCGCTGGAGAGCATCGAGGTCGACTACCGGACACGTCCCGCGGTCACCGACCCACTGGACGCGCTCGATCCGGGGTGCCCCGCGCTCTTCGCGCATCTCGACGGCAACGAGGCCGCCCGGCTGTCCTACTCCTTCGGCGATCCCGACAGTGCATTCGACTCCGCGGCAACGGTTGTCACCGGCACGTACCGAATGCACCGGCATGGCGCGGTGCCACTGGAATGTCGCGGGGTGCTCGCGGAGTTCGATTCCCGGCGCAACCGGGTCGAGGTGACCACGTCGACGCAGGTTCCGCATATGGTGCGCAACGCCATCTGTGCGGTCACGGGCTGGTCGCGCCAGGACGTCAAGGTGTCGGTGCCCGACGTCGGTGGGGGATTCGGCACCAAGGCCAACGTGTACGCCGAGGAGATCCTGCTCGCGCTGCTCGCGCAGCGCACCGGTGGCCGGCTGATCTGGGTGGAAGACCGCCAGGAACACCTGGTGGCGAGCGCACAGGGGCGCGATCAGATCCACCGCACCCGCCTGGCGGTCGACCATGACGGCCGGATCCTGGCCTGGGCCGACGATTTCGTCGTCGACATCGGGGCGGGCAGCCTCTGGGTGTCCGGCATCATCGCCAACACCGCGATCCACCTCCTCGGCCCGTACCGGATACCGGCCGCCGATATCGCCGGCCGGGCGGTGCTGACCAACAAGACGCTGGTGGCCCAATATCGTGGTGCCGGCCGGCCCGAGGCGACGTTCGCACTCGAACGCAGCCTGGACGCCGCGGCCGCGGAACTCGGCCTGCCGATCGAGGAGATCCGCAGGCGCAATCTCCTCACCGGTGCCGACCTGCCCTACCCGCGACCGATCCCGTACCGGGACGGGGTGCCGATCAGCTACGACGGCGGCGATTACCTGGCGTGCCTGGAATCGGTGCTCGACGCGCTGCCTCGGGACGAGGTGACGGTCTGTGCGGCAACGCATCCGCAGTACCGGGTTGGCTACGGTCTGTCGTCGTATCTGGAGGCCACGGGTCGTGGCCCACACGAGACCGCGCGGATCCGGCTGCTGCCCGACGGGCGGTTCGAGGTGACCGCGGGCGCCGCGTCCGCCGGACAGGGACACGAGACGGTTTTCGCCCAGGTCGGTGCGCAGGCGCTGGCGGTGCCGATGGCCCAGGTGTCGTATGTGCCTGCGGATACCGAGCGATTGCCCGACGGGGTGGGTACCTTCGCCAGCCGCTCGGCGGTACTGGCCGGTTCGGCCATCCATGAGGCGGCGGGTCGGCTCATCGAGCTGGCGGTGGACCGGGTGGCGACGGTGGCGGGCTGCGACCGGGCCGACGTGCAGTACGCCGAAGGACGTTTCCACATCGCGACCGACCACGCGATCGGCTGGGCCGATCTGGCCCGCGATATGGCGGTGGGCGGTGACCAGGAGAACGGTGGCGCACTCGATGTCACCGCCGTGTACCGGGTGCCCACGGTGACCTGGACGATGGGTGTGCACGCGGCGATCGTCGGGGTGCACCGGCGGACCGGCATTGTGAAGGTGCTGCGGTACGCGGTCTCCCATGAAGGCGGCCGGGAGATCAACCCGAAGATCGTCGAGGGACAGATCATCGGCGGAGTCGCCCAGGGCGTGGGTGGGGCGTTGTTCGAGCAGTGGCGCTATTCGGATTCGGGTCAGCCGCAGTCGACCACGTTCGCCGCCTACCACCTGCCGTTGTCCACCGACGTGCCGCAGGTGCGGGTCCGGCACCTGCATGTTGACACCCCGGTCAATCCGATCGGTGTGCGCGGCGCGGGGGAGAGCGGCACCATCGCCGTCTACTCGGCGCTCGCCGGCGCGGTCGACGATGCCCTCGGCGGGCGGATTCATATCGACACCACGCCGATATCCACCGGTGCGGTATACCGCGCACTGGTCGGGGTGGCGTCGTGAAACCGGCTCCGTTCCAGTATCTTCGACCCGAATCGGTCGGTGAGGCGCTCGAGCAGCTCGCCGCATACCCCGACGCCAAACTGATGGCGGGCGGCCAGTCACTGATGGCGCTGATGAATCTGCGGCTGGCCCGGCCGGGCGTGATCATCGACATCGGCAGGCTCGACGAACTCAGACGCATCTTCGACGACACCGACGACCTGATCCTCGGCGCGTTGGTCACTCACCGCACCGTCGAGGTCGATCCGGTGATCACCGCCCGCGCCCCGCTGCTCGCCGACGCCGCCGGCTATATCGGCCACATCGGCATCCGCAACCGCGGCACCATCGGAGGGTCGGTCGCCCATGCCGACCCCTCAGCCGAAATGCCTTTGGTGACATTGGTTCTCGGGGCGACGTTCCACGTCGATTCGGCATCGGCGGGCAGGCGCCAGGTCAGCGCCGAGGACATGTTCGTCTCGTTCTACACCAACGCCCTGGAACCCGATGAGATCATCACCTGGATCTCGGTACCCGGTATCCGGCACACCCAGGGCTGGGGGTTCGTCGAATACGCGCACCAGCATGGGGATTACGGGCTGGCCGGGGCAGGTTGTCTGCTCGATGTCGGTGCGGACGGCCGGATCGCATCGGTCCGTTGCGCGGTGCTCAGCGCGGCGGACCGGCCGCTGCTGTTCGTCGGCGACGACGCCGTCGGCGAGCGGCCGTCGGCGACTCTGTGGCAGGAACTGGCCGCCGGTTGGGCCCGCACTACCGAGCCGTCCTCCGAGGATCCCGATTACTCCCGCCGGTTGTGTGAGACGGCCATGGTGGCGGCCCTCACCGATGCGCAGCGGCGGGTCGGCGAACGACAGGAGGGGCTCGATGCGGCACACTGACACGGCCGATCAGATTGCCGGGGTGGCGATATCGGTCGTGGTCAACGGCAGGCTCGTGCAACGCACGGTGGCACCCCGGTTGATGCTGGCCGATTTCCTGCGCGACGAGTTGGGCCTGACCGGCACGCACCTCGGGTGTGAGCACGGGGTGTGCGGCGCGTGTTCGGTGTTCGTCGACGGGCGCAGCATGCGGACCTGCCTGATGTTGGCGGTCCAGGTGGACGGTCTGCGGGTGACCACCGTGGAGGGGCTCGACGAGTTCGAGGAGACCGCCCGGCTGCGGCAGGCGTTCTCCGAGCGCGGCGGCCTGCAGTGCGGTTTCTGCACCCCGGGGTTCCTGGTGACGGCCGTGGAACTGCTGCGCGACCCGAACACCGACAAACCGCTGACCGAGGATTCGGTGCGGGAGGCGCTGTCGGGCAACATCTGCCGCTGTACCGGTTATCAGGGCATCGTGCGTGCGGTCCTCGACGCCGCCGAACCAGCCGGGTGATGCCGGCCCGGCTCCGGACGCCGGACCTGCTGCGCCCGGTCGGCAGCAGCCGCTGGGGAATGGCGGGCGCACTTGCGGTTTCGCTGGGTGCGGTGCTGGTCGTGACGGCGCTGTCCGGACGGGCCGAACTGGGATCGGCGGTCGGCCTCGGTTTCGTCCTGACCGCGGTTCCCGAACTGCCGACCACGATGCGGGCGGCCCTGCAGGTGATCGGGGTGCGGGCGGCGACGGTGCTGGTCGGTGGGGGCGTCGTGGTCCTGGCCGCCCCCCATGCCCTGGTGCTGGGCGTTGCCACCGTGGCGGCGGCCATGTTCGGTGCGCTGGTGCCGCGGGTCGGGGCGACGGCCGGCCTCGCGGTGGTGCTGCTGGCGATCGATCTGGACGGCGCCACCCGGCCGACCGCGCTGTGGCCCTATGCGGTCGGTGCGGCGGTGGTGTTGTCGGCGTGGCTGGGCTGGTTCGGTGCCGCCAGGGTCATGCGGGAGGTAGCCGACGACGATTCCAGGAGCGGTGACGATTTGGCCAAGGGCCGAAGCGAACCCGACGTGGGTCACGCGCTGCGGGTCGGTGCCGCAGTGGGGCTCGCGGTCGGTGTGGCGGCCCTGCTGCCCGCCGAGATGGTCGGTGGGCACTGGCTGGTCACCAGCGTGCTGCTGACCGTCCAGCCCGGCCGGGCGAAGACCGGAATGCGGTTGGCTCAGCGGCTTTCGGGTAACACCGTCGGTGCCGTCATCGCCGCGGCGCTGCTGGGTGCGCAACCGCCCGCGCCGGCGGTGATCGCGATGACCGTGCTGCTCTTTCTGCTCGCCATGGCCCTGCGACCGGTCAACTACACCTGGTGGGCGATCACCGGGCCACCGGTGCTGCTGGTGATCAGCGAATACCCCGCACTGTTCCCGTGGTACGAGGGTGGCGTGCGGCTGGCGATGAACCTCGGCGGAGCGCTGATCGTGCTGCTGGTGGTCTTCGCCGTTCCGATGCTGGGCGGCCCGAACCGACGACGATAGGGGCCCACCTCTGTACCCGATCACAATTATCGGATAGTGTATACAAAATCCAAACTTGGGAGGTTGTGTGACGACGCTGCTCGTGGAGGACATCGGTCTCCTGGTGCACGGTGACAGCGCGCTGCGGCCGCTGCGCGACACCACGCTGCTGATCGAGGACGGCCGTGTCGCCGGTATCGGCGTCGACCATCCCCACCCGGACCAGGTGCTGTCGGCGGGCGGCCTGACCGTGATGCCGGGCCTGGTCGACGGCCATGTGCACCCGACCTTCGGTGAGTGGACGCCCGCGCAGAATTCGATCGGATGGATCGGCAACTATCTGCAGGGCGGCACCACGTCCATGGTGTCGGCGGGTGAACTGCACATCCCCGGTCTGGACTTCGGTGGGCTCACCCCCGAACTGGTGCTGAGCATCGCGATCACCTCACGGCACACCACCGGCCGGGCCCGGCCGTCCGGAGTCAAGGTCAACTCCGGCACCGTGCTGCTAGTGCCCGGTATGACCGAGGAGCATTTCGACCGGGCGCAGCGCGAGGGTATCCGGCACCTGAAATTCATCTTCTACGACTGGAACCGGCTCGGCGACGGCGAGGCGCAGCGCTATGTGCAGTGGGCACACGAGCGCGGGATGACGGTGAAGATGCACTCGGGCGGGGTGTCGCGGTCGGGTTCCAGCCGCGTCGCGGGCCGCGATGTCGCCGCCGCGGTGCGTCCCGACATCATCGGCCACATCTCCGGCGGGCCGATCCCGTCGCCGGACGAGGATATCGTCGGCATCATCGCCGACCTGCCGTCGGCGGCCATCGAGGTGTGCAGCTCGATGAACTACCGGGCGACCAGACTGGTCGCCGAACAGTTGTCCGCCCGAGGCGAACTGGAGCGGCTCACGTTGGGCACCGACACCCCCGGCGGCACCGGCGTCATCCCCCGCGGAATGCTGCGCAACATCTGCTTCCTGGCCTCCATCTGCGGCGTCGATCCGCTGGCCGCGGTGGCCGCGGCCACCGGCCAGACCGCCAGGGCGCACGGCTTGGACACCGGCGTCCTCACCGAAGGCGCACCCGCGGACCTGCTGGTGCTCGGCCCGATCACCGGCTCGACCGGCGGGGATGCGCTGGAGTGCTTCGCGCTCGGCGACCTGCCCGGGATCGCGGCGGTCCTCGTCGACGGGGTGCCCCTGGTCCGGACCCGCAGTGAGCAGACCCCACCGCCCAGCCGCGCGGTCACCTGGCGAGGCGATCCGGCGCCGTCCGCTCCGCCCCCTGCCCGCACCGGATGTTGCTGACCGATAGTCAAGGAGTGTAGAAGAGATGGCAGAAGGCGCTGTGGCCCAACGAAACTCAGCTGACACCCTGTTCGGTGTCGATACTCTGCTCAGCGACGAGGAACGCGAGATCCGCGACACCGTCCGTTCCGTCGTCGAGCGCAGCATCAGCCCCCACATCGCGGGCTGGTATGAGAACGGTGAACTGCCGGCCCGTGAGCTCGCCGCCGAACTCGGCGAACTCGGACTGCTCGGTATGCACCTGCAGGGCTACGGGTGCGCGGGCACCTCCGCGGTCGCCTACGGCCTGGCCTGCCTCGAACTGGAGGCGGGCGATTCCGGCATCCGGTCGTTGGTGAGTGTGCAGGGTTCGCTGGCGATGTACGCCATCTACGCCTTCGGCAGCGAGGAGCAGAAGGACCAGTGGCTGCCGGAGATGGCCGCGGGCCGCCGCATCGGCTGCTTCGGTCTCACCGAACCCGACCACGGTTCTAACCCGGCCGGCATGCGCACCAGGGCGACACGCTCGGGCGACGACTGGATTCTCAACGGCACCAAGATGTGGATCACCAACGGGTCGGTCGCCGATGTCGCGGTCGTATGGGCCCGCACCGAGGATGGTGTCCGCGGCTTCGTGATCCCCACCGACACACCGGGTTTCACCGCCAACACGATCAAATCCAAGATGTCGCTGCGCGCCTCGGTGACCAGCGAGCTGGTACTGGACGGGGTGCGCCTGCCCGACAGCGCCCGGCTGCCCGGCGCGACCAGCCTCGGAGCGCCGCTGCGCTGCCTGGGCGAGGCGCGGTTCGGCATCGTGTTCGGTGCCCTCGGCGCGGCCAGGGACTGCCTGCAGACCGCACTCGACTACGCGGTATCGCGCGAACAGTTCGGCAGGCCGATCGGCGGATTCCAGCTCACCCAGCAGAAACTCGCGGATATGACGCTGGAGTACGGGAAAGGTTATCTGCTGGCGCTGCACCTGGGCCGCCGTAAGGACGCCGGTGAACTGGTTCCCGATCAGGTCAGCCTCGGCAAGCTCAACAACGTGCGCGAGGCACTGGACATCGCCCGCACCGCCCGCACGATTCTGGGGGCCAGCGGTATCACGGCCGAATATCCGGTGATGCGCCACGCCAACAATCTCGAATCGGTATTGACCTACGAAGGCACCAGTGAGATGCATAGTCTGATCATCGGGCAGGCGCTCACCGGGATCGGCGCGTTTCGCTGACACCCATCGCGCCACGAGCTCAGGAGGAGGCCAGATGGCTGAACCCATCGACGAACATTTCACCAACTCAATCTCCGGGTTGACCGGATCCGGCACCGAGAACTGGCCGGATGCCACGGCCCTGTCCGTGCCGAAAGCGTTGGCGCTGTTCGACTCCCAGCTCGCCAGCCGCCATCTCGACCTCGCGGCCCGCTGGCTACGGTCGAAGGGCAGAGGCTTCTACACCATCGGCTCGTCCGGGCATGAGGGCAACGCCGCCGTCGCGGCCGCACTGCGACCCACCGACCCGGCGTTGCTGCACTACCGCTCCGGGGGCTTCTACCTGGCCCGCGCCGCCCAGGTCGACGGGTCCGATCCGGTCCGCGATGTCCTGCTCGGTCTGGTGGCCTCGACCAGCGAACCGATCTCGGGCGGGCGACACAAGGTGTTCGGCCACCACGACCTCGGGGTGATCCCGCAAACCTCGACCATCGCCTCGCACCTGCCCCGCGCGGTGGGTGTCGCGTTCTCGATCGCGCGGGCCCGCAAACTCGGCGTGGCCTGCCCCTGGCCCGACGACGCGGTGACGGTGTGCAGTTTCGGCGACGCCTCGGCGAATCATTCGACGGCCGTAGGTGCCATCAATGCCGCACTGCACGCCTCCTATGCGGGCCTGCCGATGCCGCTGCTGTTCGTGTGCGAGGACAACGGCATCGGGATCAGCACCAAGACGCCCCGCGGATGGGTGGCGCGCAGCTACGCCAACCGCGAGGGGCTGGCGTATTTCGCGGCCGACGGGTGCGACCTGACCGACGCATTCGACACCGCATCGGCCGCCGCGAACTGGGTGCGCAGCCATCGCAAGCCGGCGTTCCTGCACTTGAGCACCGTTCGGCTGATGGGCCACGCCGGGTCCGATTACGAGCCGTCCTATCGCAAACCCGACGAGATCCTGGCCGACTACGACCGGGACCCGGTGCTGCGGACCGCCAAAACACTTATCGCACATGGTGTCCTGACGCCTCAACAGGCGCTCGAACGTTACGAGGCGACCCGGGCCGCGGTGATCGGGCTGGCCGACGAGGTGAAGGAGTCGCCGCAACTCGACAGCACGGCCGCGGTGCTCGAACCGCTGCGGGAGACGCTGGAGGAGGCCAAGTCCGTTGCGGCCGCTGCGCCGGGACCGGCCGCCGACGGGCTCACCCTGGCCCTGGCCATCAACCGGGCGCTCAAAGACGTGCTGGCCGAACATCCCGAGGCTGTGGTGTTCGGCGAGGACGTCGCCCGTAAGGGGGGCGTCTACGGCGTCACCCGCGGCCTGCAGAGCAGCGCGGGCCCGGCCCGGGTGTTCGACACGCTGCTCGATGAACAGACCATCCTCGGCCTGGCGCTGGGCGCCGGGGTGTCCGGCCTGCTGCCGATCCCCGAGATCCAGTACCTCGCCTATCTGCACAACGCCGCCGACCAGATCCGCGGCGAGGGCGCCACCCTGCAGTTC
>NZ_JBSFPX010000181.1:0-15451 GCF_053588415.1 Mycobacterium sp. NPDC003449 | reverse complement strand
CACATCAGGGACAAATCCCGGCCTGATTTTGTCCCTGATGTGAATCTCGCGGTCGTGTCGGTACCCGGTGCCACGATTCCGGGCATGAGCGGGGTGTTCATCGGCAGCGAGGCGCTGGCGCAAGGGGTTGTCACTCGCAACGACCTCCGTAATCACTACCGACGGCTGTTCCCCGACGTGTATGTGCGAGGGGAACCGACCTTGCGCGACCGGACGGTCGGAGCCTGGTTGTGGTCCGGCCGACGCGGCGTCATCGCCGGGGTGGCCGCGTCGGCGATGCACGGGGCAGCCTGGGTCGACGCTGACATCCCGATCGAGCTGGTCCTGCGCAACACTCGGCCGCCCGACGGGGTGAACGTCCGCAACGAGGTGCTGGCCCCCGATGAGATCACCAGGGTCGCGGGCCTGCCGGTGACCACTCCGGCCCGCACGGGATTCGACCTGGGGCGCCATCTGCCACGGGACGAAGCGATCGCCCGTCTCGACGCGCTCGCATGGACCCGTCGCCTCACGGTCGACGCGATCGAACCGCTGGTTGCGCGATATCCATCAGTTCGCGGGGTCCGTGCGCTGAAGACGGCGCTGCCGCTGGTCGACGCGGGGGCCGACTCGCCACCTGAGACCCGGCTCCGTCTGCGGCTGACCGACGCCGGCATGCCGCCCGAACAAACCCAGATCATGGTGACGGTGGGACGTGGCCGACTGCTGGCCATCTTCGATATGGGCTGGCAGCGCCTCGGGGTGGGAGTCAACTATGACGGTGCCTACCACCAGACCGATCGCCGGCGCTACGTACGTGACCACAAGGTCCTGCGCAAGCTGGAGGAATTGGGCTGGATCGTCATCCGTGTCATCGCCGAGGACGACATCGCAGAGGTACTCATCCGGGTCGAGCGGGCTTTGCGAAGCCGAGGGTGGCACCGAGATTCACATCAGGGACAAATCCCGGCCTGATTTTGTCCCTGGTGTGAATCTCGACGCGAGAACCTACCCCGGCTTGGTGATCCAGTGCGCGATCGCGGCCCGCACCTCCGACGACCGGGGCAGGCGTTCACTGGCCCAGGCCACGTAGCCGTCGGGACGCACCAGCACCGCGTCGGGCAGCTCGGGCCGGTTGTCGATCGCATGCATCACATCGCAGCCGCCGACATCGACCGGGGCCGCGGTGACCAGCACGAACTTCCCCGCCCGCAGCAGCTCGTAGAGGCGGGTACCGCCGCAGTCGACGTCGGCCATCCGCCGGCCGACCAGCCAGTCCTCATCGCGTGAGCGCGGATAGGCGATACCGATGCCGCTGAGCTGCTCGGCCAGGAATCGCCGCAGGCGCGGTATCCGCAGCGCCGTTCCGAGGAGCAGCACCCGCAGTTTGCGTGACGCCGACGAGCCGAGCACCACCTGGTTGAACGTGTCGGTCAGCCGCAGCACCGACGCCCCGACCGGGTGGCGCTCGCGTTCATAGCTGTCCAGCAGCCACGACGGCGCCTGCCCGCGGACCGCCTCGGCCAGTTTCCACCCCAGGTTGATGGCGTCGCCCAGCCCGGTGTTCATGCCCTGACCGCCCAGCGGGGAATGCACGTGGGCCGCATCGCCGGCCAGAAACACCCGCCCCGACCGGTAGTGCCGGGCCTGGCGCCGTTCGCTGAGGAACCGCGAACTCCAGCGCATATCGCTCATCCCGAAATCGTCGCCGGCGATCCGGGCGAAGGCGTTGCGGATCTCGTCGAGAGTCACCTGCACGTCCAGCGGCGCCTGTTCGCGCAGCCGGTCCCAGGCGATCGCCCGAAACCAACCGTCGCCGAACGGCACGAACAGCACCACCCCCTGGTCGCCCGTCCTGGCGAACAACGTCTGCACCGGCGGTGCGGCCAGCCGGACGTCGGCGAGCAGGATGTGCGTCTCGTACTGTTTGCCGACGAAGTCGATCCCGACGAGCTTGCGGACGGTGCTGTGGGCGCCGTCGCAGCCCACCACGTACGCCGCGGCCAGGCTCTCGCCGCCGGCGAGTTCGACGGTCACCCCGTCGGCGTCCTGGCGCAGCCCCACCACCTCGGCGCCGCGACGCACCTCGACGCCGAGTTGGTCGGCATGCGCCTCCAGCACGTGTTCGGTGCCGCTCTGCGGGACGATCAGCACCATCGGATACCGGGTCGGCAACTCTCGAAGGTCCAGCGTCGCCCCGCCGGGCGGGGCCACTTCGTGGACCGGCACTCCGCGGTCCAGCAGTTCCTCGGTCAGGCCGCGTCCGTCCAGCAGTTCCAGGGTTCGGGCGTGCACGGCGAAGGCCCTGGTGATGTTGGGCACCGAGGTGCGTTCTTCGAGCACCGTGACCTTGGCACCACCCAGGGCGAGCTCACACGCCAGCATCAATCCGGTCGGTCCGGCCCCCACCACCAGAACCCCGTTACTCGCCAAGAGAATTCACCCCTTTGCCGCGCGACGGCTCTGCACGCTGATCGTAGCGACAACCGCCCACGTAGAATGACAAAAAGTCATAGCCACATACGCCGATGCTCTTCACGCAAGCGCTCATCGGTAGCCGATGCTCTTCGCGCAAGCGCTCATCGGTAGCCGACACCCCGACCCCAACCCGATCGGAGTGCCATGCTCGCCGTCCTGCTCGCCCACGCGGTCGCCACCGCGCTGGCGCCCCTTCTGGTGGCCAGATGGGGCCGGGCGGCGTTCTATCCCCTGGCACTGGTGCCGCTCGGGTCTCTGATCTGGGTCGGGCTGAACTGGCCCACCCACGACCGGGTGCCGACGGTGCACATCCCGTGGGTACCCGAACTGGCCATGGACCTCACGCTGCGCTTCGACTCGCTGGCGGCGATCATGAGCGTGCTGGTGCTGGCCATCGGGGCCCTGGTGTTGTTCTACTGCGCCGAGTATTTCCACCACCACGACGGCAAGATCGAGAAACGGCTGCCGAGTTTCGCCGCCGAGCTCGTCGCCTTCTCCGGAGCCATGTTCGGCCTGGTGGTCAGCGACAACATGCTGGTGCTCTACATCTTCTGGGAAACCACCACCGTGCTGTCCTTCCTGCTGGTCGGCCACTACGCCGAACGAGCCACCAGCCGGCGCGCGGCCACCCAGGCCCTGCTCGTCACGACGTTCGGCGGGCTGGCCATGCTGGTCGGCATCATCGTGCTGGGCAACCTCGCCGGCACCTACCTGCTCTCGGAGCTGATCGCCACACCGCCCACCGGTGTCGCCGCCTCGATCGGGGTGGCCCTGATCCTGGTCGGTGCGCTGTCGAAGTCGGCGATCGTGCCGATGCATTTCTGGCTGCCCGGCGCGATGGCCGCCCCCACCCCGGTCAGCGCGTATCTGCATGCCGCGGCGATGGTGAAGGCCGGCGTCTACCTGGTGGCCCGGATGACACCCGGGTTCGCCGACACGTCGTTCTGGCGGCCGATGGTGGTCGGCCTCGGACTGCTGACCATGCTGCTGGCCGGGTGGCGCGCGGTGCGCGAATACGACCTGAAGCTGATCCTGGCGTTCGGGACGGTCAGCCAGCTCGGCCTGATCACGGTGATGGTCGGGGCCGGCGGCCCGGACATGATGCTGGCCGGCCTGGCCATGCTGTGCGCGCACGCGATGTTCAAGGCCGCCCTGTTCATGGTGGTCGGGGTGATCGACCACGCCACCGGGACCCGCGACATCCGCAGGCTCGCCGGGCTGGGGCGCACCCACCGGCCGTTGCTCGTCATCGCCGCCGGGGCCACGGCCAGCATGGCCGCGCTGCCACCGTTTTTCGGTTTCGTGGCCAAGGAGGCCGACCTCGAGACGGTGGCGCACAGCCCGGCCCTCGGTGCGTTCGCGCCGTACGTACTGGCCGGGATCGTGGTCGGCTCGGTGTTCACCACCATCTACAGCCTGCGGTTCCTGTGGGGCGCGTTCTCCGACAAGGGACACTCCGAGCCGAGCGTTCGTGTCGCCGAAATGCACCGTCCCCCGGTCAGTTTCCTCATCCCGCCGGCCATCCTGGCCGCCGCGGGCCTGGCCTTCGGACTGTGGCCGGCGGGGCTGGACTCGGTGCTCGACGAGTACGCCGACACGGTGCCGGGCGGATCGACCTATCACCTGGCGTTGTGGCACGGCCTGGGATTGCCTCTGCTGCTTTCGATCGTGGTGCTCACAGTGGGCACCGCGGCGTTCTTCGGCCGGAACCGCCTGCCCCGCACCCCCTTCGGGTCCGCAACGCCGCTGGGCAACGCCGACCGGATCTACGACGCGGTGATCCGCGGCCTCGATGTGGTCTCGGTGCGGCTGACCGGCGAGACCCAGCGCGGATCACTGCCCGCCACCCAGTCGGTGATCCTGTGCACCCTGGTGGCGCTGCCTATCGCCACGCTCGTGCTCGGCACCCACAACCGGCCCGAGCTCGCCTTGTGGGGTTCGCCGCTGCAGGTCGTGGTGGGGCTGATCATGCTCGCCGCGGCGGTGGGCACGACAGTGATGCGCAACCGCCTTGCGGCGGTGCTGCTGGTCGGGGTGACCGGCTACGGCTGCGGCACGATCTTCGCGTTCCACGGCGCACCCGATCTGGCGCTGACCCAATTCCTGGTCGAGACACTGGTTTTGGTGATCTTCGTGCTGGTGCTGCGGACGCTGCCGGCCGAGTCCGACGCCGCCAAGATCAATCACAGACGCGTCCCCCGCGCGATCCTTGCCGTGGCGGTTGGGGCGTCGGTCACCGCACTCACGGTGTACGCGATGGCTGCGCGCACCGGGGTGGGCATCGCCGAGCTGCTTCCCGACGCCGCCTACTACCGGGGGCACGGCGCCAACACCGTCAACGTGCTGCTGGTCGATATCCGCGCCTGGGACACCATGGGCGAGATCATGGTGCTGCTGGTGGCCGCGACCGGCGTGGCGTCGTTGGTGTTCCGGAACCGGCGGTTCGGCGCGGCGCCGCGGGTCAGCCAGGCGGTCGGCCAGCCCGACATCGGACCGGTGGGCTCCTACAGTCCGGCGGCCGGCGGCGTCACCTGGCTGCGCGGCAGTGATCTGCGTGATCCGCGCTACCGCTCGCTGCTGCTCGAGGTCGCCACCCGCGTCATCTTCCCGCTGATCATGGTGTTGTCGGCGTACTTCTTCTTCGCCGGGCACAACACGCCGGGCGGCGGTTTCGCCGGTGGCCTTACCGCGGGCCTGGCCCTCGTCCTGCGCTACCTGGCCGGCGGCCGTTACGAGCTCGGCGAGACACTGCCGCTGGACGCGGGCAAGATCCTGGGCACCGGCCTGGGCCTGTCGGTGGGCACCGCGACCGCCTCACTGCTGCTCGGCGCGCCGGCCCTGTCCTCGGCCGTCGTGCACCTCGATGTTCCGGTGCTCGGGCCGGTCAAGTTCGTGACGGCGCTGTTCTTCGATCTCGGGGTGTACCTGATCGTCGTCGGCCTGGTGCTCGACGTGCTGCGCAGCCTGGGTGCGCGGGTGGACGTCGAGTTGGCCGAATCGCCTCAACCCGTGAAGGCGGTGTCCCGATGACGACCTACCTCGTTCCGCTGATCCTGATCGGCGGGCTCACCAGCACCGGAGTGTATCTGCTGCTCGAACGCAACCTGACCCGAATGTTGTTGGGATTGCTGCTGATCGGCAACGCGGTGAATCTGCTGATCCTGACCGTCGGTGGCGCGGCGGGTAATCCGCCGATCCGCGGACGCGCCAGCAACGGCTCGGAAAACACCGCCGATCCGCTGGCGCAGGGCATGATCCTGACCGCGATCGTGATCAGTATGGGCATCGCCGCGTTCGTGCTGGCCCTGGCCTACCGGGCCTACCGGCTGACCACCGTCGAAGAGGTCAGCGACGACCCCGAGGACACCAGGGTGTCGCAGCAGTCCGGTACCGAGGACGACGAGGAAGAGGTTCCCCAGGCCGATTCCCGCCTCGACACCGAAGCGCCCGACGAACTCGATGCGCTGCCGGGATTCGAGGGCTCGAAATGACGGCTCACACGCTGATTCCGCTGCCCGTCCTGATCCCCGCGCTGGCCGCGGCGATGACTCTGGTGGCCGGACGCCGTCCGCACCTGCAGCGCATCATCACCCAGGTGGCGTTGACCGCAGTGGTCGCGGTGTGCGGGTCGCTGGTGTACCTGGCCGACCGCCACGGCACCCTGGCCCTGCACGTCGGAGGTTGGGCCCAGAGCGTGCCAGGGATGGGTCCGCTGGGAATCACCCTGGTGGTGGACCGGCTCTCGGCGCTGATGCTGCTGGTGTCCTCGATCGTGCTGCTCGCCGTCGTCGTCTACGCCATCGGCCAGGGCATCCGCGACGGCGACCAGCGCCAGCCGGTGTCGATCTTCCTGCCCACCTACCTGGTGCTGTCGGCGGGCGTCTACAACGCGTTCCTGGCCGGCGACCTGTTCAACCTCTACGTCGGATTCGAGGTGCTGCTCGCCGCGAGCTTCGTGCTGCTCACCATCGGGGCCAGCGAGGAACGCGTCCGCGCCGGCATCTCCTACGTGATGGTGTCGATGGTGTCGTCGATGATCTTCCTCATCGGCATCGCACTGGTATACGCGGCCACCGGAACGCTCAACCTGGCCGAGGTGGCGCTGCGGCTCGACGGGGTACCGCAGGGCACCCGCACCGCGCTGTTCGCCGTCCTGCTGGTGGCGTTCGGCATCAAGGCGGCGGTGTTCCCGCTGTCGGCCTGGCTGCCGGACTCCTATCCGACCGCACCCGCACCCGTCACCGCGGTGTTCGCCGGCCTGCTGACCAAGGTCGGTGTGTACGCGATCATCCGCGCGCACTCCCTGCTGTTCCCCGACGGCGGACTGGATTCGGTGTTGCTGGTGGCCGGTCTGCTGACCATGGTGGTCGGCATCCTGGGTGCCATCGCCCAGAGCGACATCAAACGGCTGCTCTCGTTCACCCTGGTCAGCCACATCGGATATATGGTGTTCGGCATCGCGCTGGGCAACGAGCTCGGAATGGCCGGGGCGATCTACTACGTGGCCCACCACATCGTGGTGCAGACGACGCTGTTCCTGGTGGTCGGGCTGATCGAACGCCAGGCCGGGGCGTCCACGCTGCAACGGCTGGGCGGGCTGGCCGCTGCCAGCCCGGTCCTCGCCTTCGTCTTCGTCGTACCCGCACTCAATCTCGGTGGCATTCCGCCCTTCTCGGGTTTCATCGGCAAGGTCGCGCTTCTCGAGGCCGGGGCCGAGAACGGCTCGGCGCTGGCCTGGGCGCTGGTGGCCGGAGGCGTGGTCACCAGCCTGCTGACGCTGTACGTGGTCGCCAGGGTCTGGACCAAAGCGTTCTGGCGGGCGCGGGCCGACGCGCCCGAGGGGCATCTGGCGGCGGCCGCGCCCGCGGTGCTGCTCGACGACGCCGAGGACATCCAGTTCGCCGACCGCGACAGCGTGGGCCGGATGCCGGTCGGCATGCTGGTGCCGACGGGTGCCCTGATCGCGGTGGGATTGGTGCTGACCGTCGCGGCCGGCCCGATCTTCGCCTACAGCGAGCGGTCCGCCACCGAGGTGGTCGATCGCGACCAGTACATCACCGCGGTCCTCGGGGGTGTGTCCGACCGATGAGCCGCTTGCGCGAGGAGAGACCACAGATGAGGCGGCTTCTGCTGCGGGCCTGGACGCTGGCCTTCCTGGTCATGGTGTGGGTGCTGCTGTGGGGCGACGTGTCCGCCGCCAACATCGCCAGCGGACTGGCCGTGGCCCTGCTCATCACGGTGCTGCTGCCGCTGCCCGCGGTGCCGGTGGAGGGCAGGCTGCATCCGCTGTCCCTGCTGAAGTTGATCGTGCTGGTCGGCTACTACCTGGTGCTGTCCTCGGTGCAGGTGGCGTGGCTGGCGGTGCGGCCGGGCCCGCCCCCGCTCACCGCGGTGCTGCGCGCCCACATGCCGGTGAAATCGGACCTGGTGCTGGCCCTGGCCGTCACCATCTTCAACGTGACGCCGGGCAACATCGTGCTGGAGATCGACCAGACCCGACGGATGCTCTACCTGCACGTGCTCGACGTCGGTTCGGAGCGGTCGGTGAACCGGTTCTACCGCCAGGTCGACCAGTTCCACCGGCTCCTGGTTGACACGTTCGAACGCGACTCGGACTGGCAGCCCGCCCCGGACAAGGAGGTCGATGCGTCATGACCTGGGTATGGATCACCGCCGGAGTCATGCTCACCACCGCGGCGGCCGTCACCATCTACCGGCTGCTGGCCGGACCGAGCACGCTGGACCGGCTGGTGGCGCTGGACACCCTGGTGGCGGTGACGCTGTGCGCGATCGGCACCTGGGCGGCGTTCAGCCTGGACACCACGGTCACCTACAGCCTGACCGCACTGGCGTTGATCAGTTTCGTCGGCTCGATCAGCGTGGCCCGGTTCCGCGTGCCCGACACCGACAAACCGCGACCGAAACGGAGGGCACCGTGAACGTCCTCGACATCCTCACCGCGGTGCTGCTGCTGGGCGGCTCGACCCTGGCGCTCACCGCCGCGATCGGCGTGGTCCGGTTCCCCGACACCCTGTCGCGCATGCACGCCGCCACCAAGCCTCAGGTACTGGGTCTGCTGCTGGTGCTGGCGGGCGCCGCGATCCGGCTACGCGGCCACGCCGATGTCGGCATGTTGATCCTCACCGGAATGTTCACCCTGATCACCGCGCCGGTGATCGCCAACCGGGTCGGCCAATTGGCCTACCGCGAACAGAACATTCGCGACGACCTGCTGACCCGCGACGAGATGGCCGAGTACGAGAAGGGCCGGGACTGACCGGTCACCCGCGTACCTCGAAGGGCAAAGCCCGGCCGGCCCGAGGACACTGGAGTCATGGCCAGAACCGATGATGACAGCTGGGATATCACCGAGAGTGTAGGGGCGACGGCACTGGGCGTGGCATTGGCACGCGCCACTGAAACCGCTACGGATCACCCGCTGTTCATCGACCGGTACGCACAGGTGTTCCTCGACGCGGCCGCGGCGCGCGGCTGGCGACCGCCGACCGGAGCCATGGCCGAGCGCATCAAAGCCATCTCGAATTACGCCGCAGCGCGGACCAAGTGGTTCGACGAATTCTTCATCGCCGCAGGCGCGCACGGGATCACCCAGGTGGTGGTCCTGGCGGCCGGCCTGGACGCGCGGGCGTGGCGCCTGCCGTGGGTCGACGGCACCGTGGTCTACGAGATCGACCAGCCGCTGGTGTTGCAGTTCAAGGCCGAGGCGCTGCGGGCCGAGCATGCCCAGCCCGCGGCCGGGTATGTGGCGGTGCCCGTCGACCTCCGCCAGGACTGGCCGAAGGCCTTGCTGGCCAGTGGATTCGACGCAGAGCGGCCATCGGCATGGTCGGTCGAGGGCCTGCTGCCGTATCTGCCTGCCGACGCCCAGGACCTGTTGTTCGAGCGGATCACCGACCTCGCCGCCGAGGACAGCCGGATCGGGGTCGAGGCGTTCAGCACCGACTTCTTCACCGGGGGCTATCTGGAGCGACGTCGGCAGCGGATGCAGGAGTTGCGGGCGCAGGCCGCCGCGTCCGGCGCGGATATGCCCGACCCCGAACAGTTGTGGTTCATCGAGGAACGCCCGCACGTCCCCGACTGGCTGGCCGAACACGGCTGGCAGGTCTCGAGCACCCCCGCCGCCGATCTGATGGAGCGCTTTCACCGCCCCGTCACCCCCGATACCGAAGACATGCCAACGGAATTCGTCGACGGTGTGCTGACCGATCGCCGCTGAGGTCACGTCCCACCTCGCGAGTGTGAATCTCCTGCGAAAAAATCGCCGAAAACTCGCAGAGGATTCACACTCGCGAACCCCGGCGGGCTACTCCGAGAGCTGGAACTCCACCATCGCGGTGACGGTGTCGACGGCCTCGCTCAGCGCGGCCACCCGATCGGCCCGGGTCGGGGCGGACAGCACCGCATACCGGTCGGCCTGCCCCATCGGGACCCGGGATGCCAACGCGTACAAGTGATCAACCGGCTCAAGACGTGCCGCCGATACGATGTCGCGGCTGCGGACCGGCCGTCCGCGCGCCTCCCCCAACCGGTCGAACAGCGCCACCATCCGGTCCTCGATATCGCTGATCCGGGCATCATCGGCCGCCCCGCCGGGTTCGTCGTCCCACACCTCGATGTCGGCGCGCGGATAGGGTTCGTCGTCGAGCCATCGGTGCACCCGAATCCGCTCGCTCATCAGGCAACTCAGCCGGAACCGGCCGACACCGAGGTTCTGGCAGTCCACGATCCGGGCCAGCGCGCCGACATCGCACCGCTGATCCCCGCCGCCCACCTCACGCCCCGCCGCGATCAGCACCACCCCGAACGCCGGCTCCGGCATGGCCATGCAGTCGCCTACCATCGCCACGTACCGCGGCTCGAAGATGCGCAGCGGCAGTTCCTCACCCGGCAGCATCGCCACCTCGAGGGGGAACATCGGTGTGACGGTCATGGCCCGGCGATCACCCGCTTCATCACCTCACCATAAGCCGCGACCGCGGATCCGGGAGGCAGGAAACCCCGTCGCAGGCCCGGTTTTCAGCGTTGCCCCATGAGCACGTCCCTGACCAGGACCTCTTTGGGGGTGAAGGCGCAGAGCATATCGGCCATCCCGACCCACAGCTCCGGATTGCGCGAGAAGAGCTCGCTGTCCTGGCCGATCGCCCCGATCACCTGGTGCTTGGTTTCCTGGTCCATGCCGAGGTAGGCGCCGCAGGTGGTGCCTGCCATTCCGGCCGGTGGCGGGGTGCTCGCCGTCGGCGGCGCCGTCGGGAGGGTGGGCCTGGTCGGCGGCCGGGTCGTGGTGGTCGTGGTGATGCCGGTCTGGTCCGGGTCAGCCATCGGGGTTCCGGCGGTGACGTTGCTGCAGCCGGCCAAACCGATCGCCGCGACGACCAGTCCGGCCACCATCACTCGTTGCCGCATGACCTGAACCCTATAGCTCCAGCTCGCCGATCAAGGTGTCCACGACCTCGCGCAGGTCGCCGTCGCTCTCCTCGGCGACCCGCCGCTGCCGCTGATAGGACGCCCCGGAGTGGTAGATGTCGGCGACGGCCGCCAGCTCGTCGGCGCAGTCCAGCGCGGCGGCGACCGGTTCGAGCCGGTTGAGCAGTTCGTCGAGGTCCTCGGTGACCAACCGCTCATTGCTCTCGGCGTCGAGGATGATCACCGCGTCCAGGCCGTAGCGCGCGGCGCGCCACTTGTTTTCCTGCACATGCCACGGCGGCATGGTGGGCAGCTGCTCCCCGGCTTCGAGCCGGTGGTCCAGATCCACGATGAGACAGTGGGTCAGCGCCACCAGGGCGCTCAGCTCACCGATGTTGGACACCCCGTCGAAGATCCGCACCTCGACCGTGCCCAGTTGCGGCGACGGCCGGATGTCCCAACGAATCTCGTTGAGGTGATCGATGATGCCGGTCTTCTTCTGGTCGTGGACGAATCCCTCGAATTCCTGCCAGTGCTGGAACTGGAACGGCAGGCCCGCGGTCGGCAACTGCTGAAACATCATCGCCCGGTTGCTGGCGTAGCCGGTGTCCTCGCCCTCCCAGAACGGTGAGGACGCCGACAGCGCCAACAGGTGCGGGTACTGGTTCAGCAGCGAGCTGACGATCGGCATCACCTTGTGCGCCGAGGACACCCCGACGTGCACGTGCACGCCCCAGATCAGCATCTGCCGACCCCACCACTGGGTGCGCTTGATCAGTTCGGCGTAGCGCGGAGCGTCGGTCAGCTGCTGGGCCGACCATTTCGCGAACGGGTGGGTGCCCGCGCAGAACAACTCCATGCCACGGTCACGCACGATCCGCCGCACGGTGCCGAGCGTGCCACGCAGATCGTCCATCGCCGCACCGGTGTTCTCGCAGATACCCGTGACGACCTCGATCGTGTTGCGCAGCAACTCCTTGTGCACATGCGGGTTCTCGCCGATCTCGGCGATCACCGCGGCGGCCTCGTTGCTCAGCTCACGGGTGTCGGCGTCGACGAGCGCGAATTCCCACTCGACGCCGACGGTGTGCCGGGGCGACCCTGCGAAATCGATCCGGCTAGCCGGTGTTGATAACACCGCACGCGACCCGACTTCCGGCGTCGCCGGTGGCCATCGTCGTCTGATCCGGTCCCGGGGTGCCGTTGACCTGCTGGTAGCGCTCCGGTGGGATATTGGCGAAGTTGTCGGACTTCTCGTGGATGACGATCGCGGTCTTGGTGCCGGCGAGCAGATCGTCGGCGGTGAACGCGTCGGTCGTGGTGACCAGCTTGCCCGAGCCGTCGGCGCGGATCTGCAGGGAGCTCAGATCACCGCTGGACGGATGCGTGGTGTGGCCGGGCACCTGGAAATGCCCGCCGGCCGAATTGAAGTTGCCGGGCGCGCCACCGGTCGGGGCGACCGAGTTGGCCTCGCATTTACCGACGGAGTGGATGTGCAGGCCGTGGAAGCCGGGCGTGAGGTGTCCGGGGGCCGTGGTCTCGATGGTGAGGGTCGCGAAGCCGTCGGCGAACTGGATGTCGGCGGTCGCCACCGAGGTGCCGTCGGCGGTCTTGATGTCGGCGGTGAGCGTCTCCCCGCCGCTGGTCGCCCCGGCGCCCTGCTGGCCGCCTCCGTGCTCTCCGGGCGACGCCGACGGCGACGACGAGCCGGTCCAGATCGCGGGGGTGGTTCCGGGCTGGGTGGCGACCGGCTCATTGGGAGCACACGCGCTCAGCGCGACGACGGGGGCAGCGAACAGAATGGCGACACCGACGGGCTTCAGCATGGCCAAAGCCTAACCGGTGACCACCACGATGACGCCCGGTGGCTGCTCGGCAAGTTCGGCGCGCCGGGGTTCGACGGGCGCGTCGAGCAGCTTGCCCACCTCCTGGGCGGCCTCCTCCTCGCCGGGGGCCTCGCCGAAGAACACGGTGGTGCCGGCCACACCCTCCAGGGTCAGGTTGCCGGTCTCGGTGACGTTCCAGTCGGCCTCGCGCAGCTGGTTGGCCGCGCCCTCGGCCGCGCCCGCGACCTCGGAGACGTTGTAGACCCGCACCTCGGCCCTGGCCGGTTCGGGTGCTTGCCTGGGCGAGGGCTTCGGGGTGGTCGTGCTGGTGGCCGACGCGACGGTCGACTCCTGGCTCGAGGTGTCGTCGTCGGACCCGACGGCCTGGAACCCGACCAACAGGAAAACCACCCCCAGGAACAACAGCACCATGACCATGGCGCGCAGGGGCAGCCCGGAGGACTCTCGCTGATTCATCGCGTCCACTGTATCGAGCGAAGCGCCCGATCCCTCAATGCGTGACCGTTAGGTGATGTCGAAGCCGAGGCGCCGCGCGGCTCGCGCCTTCTGCCTGGTGGCTCTCATCCGGCGTAGCCGTTTGACCAACATCGGGTCGGCGGCGAGCGCTTCCGGCCGGTCGACGAGCGCGTTGAGCACCTGGTAATAGCGGGTGGCCGACAAGGAGAACAGCTCTTTGATCGCATCTTCCTTGCTGCCGGAGTACTTCCACCATTGGCGTTCGAACGCCAAAATATCGTGTTCGCGCCGGGTGAGCCCGTCGGTCAGTTCAGAGTCGTCCCCGGATTGCTCAGTCCGCGCCATGGCGCCGTCCATATTGCTCCCTGGACCCTTCCGACACTAGAGAAATAACATCGCTGTGGTTCGGCGAATATTCAACCACGGCTTGCTGGCCTGAGCCGACACATAAGCCCGCGAGTCGGCTCTGAAAGGATTGCCGCTTAAGCTTCCCCGGTGGCTGTCGTACCGATTCGCATCGTCGGAGATCCCGTTCTGCACGCCCCGACCGAACCCGTCCCGGTCGGACCGGACGGTTCGCTGCCGCCAGATCTGCCCGAACTCATCCAGACGATGTACGACACCATGGACGCCGCGAACGGGGTCGGCCTGGCCGCCAACCAGATCGGTGTCGCCAAGCGGCTGTTCGTCTACGACTGTGCCGAAACGCGGGGCAGCCGGTCCCGGCACCGCGGCGTGGTCATCAATCCGGTGCTGGAGACCTCGGAGATTCCCGAGACGATGCCCGACCCGGAGGACGACGAGGAGGGCTGCCTGTCGGTCCCCGGCGAGAACTTCCCCACCGGCCGGGCCGACTGGGCGCGGGTGACCGGTCTGAACGCCGACGGTTCGCCGCTCACCCTCGAGGGCACCGATCTGTTTGCCCGGATGCTCCAGCACGAGACCGGACATCTCGACGGTTTCCTCTACCTCGACAAGCTGATCGGTCGTCACGCGCGCGCGGCCAAAAAGGCCGTCAAACGCAACGGATGGGGGGTTCCCGGCCAGTCTTGGCTACCCGGCGAGGGTCCCGACCCGTTCGGACACTGATGGCTGCGCTGCCCGCCGTCGGCACCCGGGTCAGCCTGCGGTTTCGCCTGCCTGCGGGGGCGGAGAAACCCCTCACCGACGTCGTCGGGCACGTCGAGCGGGTCTCCCCGACTGTGCTGATCCGGACCAGGTCCGGCGAACTCGTCGACGTCGCGCCCGAGGCCATCGTGAGTGTGCGCGAGCTCTCACACGAGCCGGTGCGAGCGTCTGAGATCCGCGCGCTGGAGCACGCCGCGGCGATGGCCTGGCCGGGCACCGAGCACCACTGGCTCGGCGGGTGGTTCCTGCGCGCCGGGCACGGCGTCACCAGCCGGGCAAACTCTGCTGTACCGCTGGATGTTTCGGCGCAGATCGCCGACCTTGCCGCCGTGGCCGAGTGGTACCGCGGGCACGATCTGCCGGCCTGGCTGGCGCTGCCCGAGCGACTGCTGCCGATCCGCGCGGCCGGGGTCAAACCGGCCAGGGTCATGGTGCGTGACATCGCGACCGGCCCGCCCACGGTGTCCGCGACGCACCGACGGACACCGGACGCATCGTGGCTGGCGGTCTACGAACGCGAGGTGCCGGTCGATGTCCTGACCGCGGTACTCGACGGCGAGCTCACCTTCGTCTCCGTCGCGGACAGTGCGGTCGGGCGGGGCGCGGTGACGGCCACACCGGACGGCACTCGTTGGCTGGGCATCTCATCGGTACGGGTGGCCCCCGGCCGGCGCAGGCAGGGCCACGCCCGCACGGTGTGCGAGACCCTGTCGGCCTGGGGCGCCGCCGCGGGTGCCGGGCGCGCCTACGTCCAGGTCGAAAACGACAACGACCCGGCCATCGCCCTCTACACCTCGCTGGGCTTCCGGCTGCACCACCAGAACCGCTACGTCGCCGCGGCCGACGTGCTCACGCCGCGCTGATGCTGCCACCACCGTCGGCCCTGATCACCTGGCCGGTGATGTACCCCGCGTCCTCGTCGAGCAGGGCGCAGATGGCGTGCGCGATCTCGGGCGGCGTGGCGACCCGACGCAGCGGAATGGTGTTCAGCACGTAGCGTTCCCGCTCCGACCCCTGGGGGCTGCGTTCCCGGTACATCTCGGTCTCGGTCGGTCCCGGCGCGACCGCGTTGACCGTGATGCCGCTGGACGCGAGTTCCGCGGCCCAGATGCGGGTGGCGGCCTCGAGGGCGGCCTTCG
>NZ_JBSFPX010000180.1:0-15512 GCF_053588415.1 Mycobacterium sp. NPDC003449 | reverse complement strand
CGGCCTGGAAGATCGACGGGTTGGTGGTGACGCCGACGATGCTGCGGGTGTCGATCAGATTCTGCAGGTTGCCGGTCTGCAGGCGGTCGCGGGACAGGTCGTCGAGCCATACGGATACGCCCGCGGCACTCAGCGCCGCGAGATTCGGGTTCTGAGTCATGTTTCGCCTTCTCTACTCGTTGTTATTGCCGGTCAGTTCTCCAGCGAGCGTTCCGCCGCGGCCACAACGGCCTCCGGGGTGAACCCGAATTCGCGGAACAGCGTTTTATCGTCGGCCGATTCGCCGTAGTGCTCGATCGAGACGATCTCGCCGGTGTCACCGACCAGCTTGTACCAACTCTGCGCCACCGCGGCCTCGACCGCCACCCGCGCCGATACCGAGGGCGGCAGCACACTGTCGCGGTATTCCTTAGGCTGGGATTCGAACCATTCGACGCACGGCATGGAGACCACACTGGCTGTAACGCCTTTGTCGGCCAGGATCTTTCCCGCCTCGACGCACAGCTGCAGTTCGGAGCCCGTTCCGATCAGGATCACGTCCGGGTCGGCGTCCCGTGGTCCGCCCAGGATGTAACCGCCCTTGGCCACCCCCTCGGCGTCGGTGCCCTCCAGCACCGGGATGCCCTGACGGGTCAGGATGAAGCCCACCGGGCCGCTTCCGTTGCCGCGGGCGATGATGCTGCGCCAGGCATGGGCGGTCTCGTTCGGGTCGCCGGGCCGCACCACCGACAGGTTCGGAATGGCCCGCAGCGCCGCCAGGTGTTCGATCGGCTGGTGGGTAGGCCCATCCTCACCGAGGCCGATCGAATCGTGGGTCCACACGTAGATGGTGTCGATGTTCATCAGCGAGGCCAGCCGCACCGCCGGGCGCATGTAATCGGAGAACTGCAGGAATGTGCCGCCGAATGCGCGGGTCGGCCCGTGCAGCACGATGCCGGACAGGATCGAGCCCATGGCGTGTTCGCGGATGCCGAAGTGCAGCACCCGGCCGTACCAGTCCGCCGTGAAGTCGTCAGTCGAGATTGACGGCGGCCCAAACGATTTCACGCCCTTGATGGTGGTGTTGTTGCTGCCCGCGAGGTCGGCCGAACCACCCCACAGCTCCGGCAGCTTGGGGGCGACGTCGTTGAGTACCTGGCCGAACGCGGCGCGGGTGGCCAACGGCTTGGAACCCGGCTCCCAGGACGTCAGATCGGCATCCCAGCCCTCCGGCAGCTCATCGGCCAGCAGTCGGTCCAGCAGCACCTTGCGCTCCGGCTCACGCTCGGCCCACGCATCGAAGCCGCTCTGCCACTTGGCGTGTGCCTCCTGGCCGCGGTTGACCAGCTTGCGGGTGTGCTCGATGACCTCGGGCCGCACCTCGAACGTCTTATCCGGATCGAAACCGAGCACCTTCTTGGTCGCCGCCACCTCGTCCGCGCCCAGCGCCGACCCGTGCACACCACCGGTGTTCATCTTGGTCGGCGCGGGGTAGCCGATGATGGTGCGCAGGGCGATGAACGACGGCTTGTCGGTGACCTTCTTCGCCTCGGCGATGGCCTGCTCTATTCCGGCGACGTTCTCACCGCCGTCGACCTCCTGCACATGCCATCCGTAGGCGCGGTAGCGGGCGGCGACGTCCTCGGACAACGCGATGTCGGTGTCGTGCTCGATGGAGATCTGGTTCTTGTCGTAGAACACGATCAGATTGCCCAGCTGCTGGGTCGCTGCCAGGGAGGACGCCTCGCTGGTGACGCCTTCCTCGATGTCACCGTCGGAGGCGATCACGTAGATGTAGTGGTCGAACGGGCTCTCGCCGGACGGGGTGTCGGGGTCGAACAGGCCGCGCTCGTAACGCGAGGCCATGGCCATGCCGACGGCCGAGGCCAGGCCCTGGCCCAGCGGTCCGGTGGTGATCTCGACGCCCTTGGTGTGATGGAACTCCGGATGCCCGGGTGTCTTGGACTTCCAGGTCCGCAGCGACTCGATATCGGAGAGCTCCAGGCCGAAACCACCGAGGTAGAGCTGGATGTAGAGGGTCAGGCTGGAGTGTCCGCAGGACAGCACGAACCGGTCGCGGCCCAGCCAGTGGGTGTCGCTCGGATCGTGACGCAACTGGCGCTGGAAGAGTGTGTAGGCCAGCGGGGCCAGGCTCATCGCCGTCCCGGGATGGCCGTTGCCGACCTTCTGCACCGCATCGGCCGCGAGCACCCGCACCGTGTCGACGGCCAGGCTGTCGAGGTCGGTCCAATCGTCAGGGTGGTTGGGCTGCGTGAGAGCGGTGATCTCTTCGGCAGTGGTCACGAGCACGCTCCTAATGTCTGCTGTTGTCAGCACGCTGACTTGCTGCTACTCCAAACACCCTAATGGCGACGACTCATCCGATGCAGACTGGTTGAGCACGATTACGCTGCCGTTCACCCTGGGCGAGCGCCCGAACCCACCCTGCGGTGCAGGGCACGTCCGGTCGCCGTCTACCATCGTGTGTAGTAGAAGCCGCGTGACGCCAGCCGAGGAGTTAATTGCGTGAGCCTTCGCGAGCGCCGACTCATCGGTGGGGCGTCGAGCCGAATACGGACCACATTTCTGGCGTATCTGGCGTTGACCAAACCGCGGGTGATCGAACTGTTGCTGGTCACCGCGATCCCGGCGATGCTGCTGGCCGACCGCGGCACCGTCAACCCGCTGTTGATCTTCAACACGCTGGTCGGCGGCATGCTGGCGGCGGCGGGCGCCAACACCCTCAACTGCGTTGCCGACGCCGATATCGACAAGGTGATGAAGCGCACCGCGCGACGGCCGCTGGCCCGCGCTTCGGTGCCCACCCGGCATGCGCTGATCTTCGGTCTGGTGCTGTCGGCGGGGTCGTTCGGCTGGCTGTGGTGGACCACCAATCTGCTGTCCGGTCTGCTGGCCATCGCGACGATTCTCTTCTACGTGTTCGTCTACACGCTGCTGCTCAAGCGCCGGACCTCGCAGAACGTGGTGTGGGGCGGGGCGGCCGGATGTATGCCGGTGATGATCGGCTGGTCGGCGGTCACCGGGACGATCCAATGGCCCGCGCTGGTGATGTTCGCGATCATCTTCTTCTGGACACCCCCGCACACCTGGGCCTTGGCGATGCGGTACAAGGACGACTACAAGGCGGCCGGCGTGCCGATGCTGCCCGCCGTGGCCACCGAGCGTCAGGTCACCAAGCAGATCCTCATCTACACCTGGCTGACCGTGCTCACCACACTCGGCTTGGCGCTGGCCACCGGATGGCTCTACGGAGCCGTGGCACTGCTGGCCGGTGCCTGGTTCCTGGTGATGGCCCATCAGCTGTACTCGGGCGTCAAGCGGGGCGAACCGGTCAAGCCGCTGCGGCTGTTCCTGCAGTCCAACAACTATCTGGCCGTGGTGTTCTGCGCGCTGGCGGTGGATTCAGCGCTGGCCCTGCCGACCCTGCTGGGCTGAACCTGACCGCCGAGACTACGGGTTTTGGCGTCGATCCCGCCGAAATCCGCGATAAACCGTAGTCTCGGCGTCCCGAAAGGTCAGGGCACCAGCACGATCGAGCCGAAAGTCTTGCGGCCCTGCAGGTCGGTGTGGGCCCGGCCCGCCTCGGCGAGCGGGTACTGTCCGCCGACCGTGATCGAGATGGACCCGTCGGCGATCGCGTTGATCAACTCGCCCGCGCGCCAGGAGAACTCGTCCGGGGTGCGGGTGTGGTGGGCCAGGGTCGGCCGGGTCAGGAACACCGAACCGGCCGCGTTGAGCCGCTGCGGGTCGACCGGCGCTACCGGGCCGCTGGCGGCGCCGAACAAGGCCAGCGTGCCCCGCACCGCGAGGCTGGCCAGGCTGGCGTCGAACGTCGTGGCACCGACACCGTCGTACACCGCGGCCGCTCCCGCACCGCCGGTGAGGTCGCGAACCTTGGCGGCGAACTCGTCGGGGTTGTCGGGGTCGGGATAGTCGAGCACCTCGACCGCGCCGGCCTGACGTGACAGCTCGGCCTTCTCCGGGGTGGAGGCGGTGGTGATCACCCTGGCGCCGATGCTGGTGGCCCACTGGGTCAGGATGAGGCCGACGCCGCCGGCCCCGGCATGCACCAGCACGGTGTCCGACGGTTGCACCGCATAGGTGGACTTGAGCAGATAGTGCGCCGTCATCCCCTTGAGCAGAGCTGAGGCGACCGCCTCGGGTGCCACGCCCTCGGGTACGTACGCCACGTAATCGGCAGGGGCGACGCAGAAGTCGGCGTACGCGCCGATCGCGTTGGCCGTCACCACCCGGTCGCCGACGGCCAGTGCCGCGACATCGTCGCCGACCGCGGCGACCGTGCCGCACACCTCCGAACCGACGACGAACGGCACCTCGCGGGGATACTGCCCGGACCGGAAATAGGTGTCGATGAAGTTGACGCCGATCGCCTCGGCCTTGATGAGCACCTCACCCGGACCGGGTGACGGCTCCGGCCGCTCGACGTAGTTGAGGACTTCGGGTCCACCGGTTTCGGCAACTTCGATCGCGTGCATACCCACCATCCTGCCAAGCGCCGAACGTCTTGTCCGACCGGCCGCGCGGGTCGGGTCTCTGGAAAGGTGGTTGTCACACCACCGCGGTAGTTTTGCCCGTCGAGGAGGATCGCGTGAAGCTCGCCCGTCCGGATGTGTTCCACCCCCGCATCGTGTTGGCCGGTTGCACGGCGCTGCCGCAGGGTGACGGCGACGACGACGGGCTGGTCGGAGCATTACGTGACCGGGGCCTGCACGCCCGCTGGCTGCCCTGGGACGACCCGGCCACCCTGGAGGCCGATCTGGTGATCCTGAGGGCCACGTGGGACTACACCGACCGGCTGGCCGACTTCCTGACCTGGTGCGGATCGGTGCGCAACCTGGTCAACGGTCCGGACCTGGTGGACTGGAACACCGACAAGCGCTACCTGGAGGACCTGCGGCGGTTGGGGGTACCGGTCGTGCCGACCCGCTATTTCGAGGTCGATGAGGAGGTCAGCGTGCCCGGCGGTGAGGTGGTCGTGAAACCCGCCGTCGGGGTCGGCTCGGCCGGCGCGCAGCGGTTCGTCGACGCCGACGCGGCCGCCGCACATGCCGCGGCGCTGCAGGCCGCGGGCAAGGCGGTGCTGGTCCAGCCGTACGACCCGAGGATCGCCGAGGGGGAGACGGCGCTGGTGTTCCTCAACGGCGAGGAATCCCACGCGTTCACCAAGGGACCGATGCTGCCGCCGGCCGGGCAGACACCCGAGTTCGACGAATCTGGCACCTACGCCGAGGAGTCGCTGTCGGCGGCCGACCCCGACGACGAGCTCTGGCGGGTGGGGCGTCTTGCGGTGTGGGCCGTCACCCGGTTGTTCGACATCGAACCCGAGCACCTGCTGTACGCCCGGGTGGATGTGATCGGCGGCCCCGACGATCCGCGGCTATTGGAACTCGAACTGGTCGAACCGTCCCTGGGCTTCCGGCAACTCGGCGACGTGGACCGGGCCGAGGCCGAGCGGGAATTCGCGCTCGGGGTCGGATCAGCCCTTGAGCGGTTCGGCCTCGGCCCGCTCTCGCATCGGGTTCGGTAGGCCGGCCTCTAATTGTCGAGCCGGGCCCCGGTGTCCACATCGAATCGGTGCACATCCCTGGCCGTGAGCCGGACCCGCGTGCCCGTCGTGATGTCGTTCAGCGCGCTCGAGTCCACCACACTGGTCAGCTGCAGGTCGGCGGCGCGCACCGTGACGATGGCGCGCGGACCGAGCAGCTCGACCAGTTCCACCGAGGCGTCACCCTCGGTGGTCGGCGTGAGGATCAGATCGTCGGGCCGGACACCGATGGTCACCGATTCGGTGTCGGGTGCCGTGACGGCGACCCTGACGCCGGCCGGGGTGCGCAACTCACCGGCATCGATCGCGCCGTCGACCAGGTTCATCTTCGGGCTGCCGACGAACGTCGCGACGAAGGTGTCGGCCGGGCGGCGGTAGACCTCGGCGGGCGGGCCGGCCTGCGCGACGCGGCCGTCGCGCATCACCACGATGCGGTCCGACAGCGTCATCGCCTCTTCCTGATCGTGGGTGACGTACAGCGACGTGATGCCGAGCCTGCGCTGCAGCTGCAGCAGTTCGGTGCGGGTCTCCACCCTCAACTTCGCGTCCAGATTGCTCAGTGGTTCGTCGAACAGGAACACCGACGGCTCGCGGATGATGGCCCGGCCGATCGCGACCCGCTGCTGCTGGCCACCAGACAGGTCTTTGGGCTTGCGTGAGACCAGCCCCTGCAGGCCGAGCGACGTGGCGATCCCTTCCGCTCTGCGCAGCGCCTCCGCGCGGGGGATCCTCTTGGCGCGCAACGGAAAAGCGATGTTCTCCCGCACCGTCAGATGCGGATACAGCGCGTAGTTCTGGAACACCATCGCGATATCGCGCTCTTTGGGCTCCAACGCGGTCACATCGCGGTCGCCGATCCGGATGCTTCCCGATGAGAGCGGCTCGAGCCCGGCCAGCATCCGCAGCGAGGTGGTCTTGCCGCAGCCGGACGGGCCGACCAGCACGGTCATGGTTCCGTCGGCCAGCTCCAGGTCGAGGTCGGACACCACGGCCGTCGCCCCGTAGGACTTGCCGACCCTGGAGAACGTCACCGCTGCCATTGTGGGATACCTCGCTCGTCTAGTACTTGACCGCGCCGCCGCTGATCCCCTGGACCAGGCGCCGCTGGATGAAGAAGCTGGCGATCACCACCGGGACGATCGCGATCATGATGGCGGCGCTCATGGTGCCGATCTGCACGCCGCGGAAGGTGTTGAAGTTCGCGATGGCCACCGGAAGAATCGCGGCGTTGCCCGGCGCCAGGATCAGTCCGTAGAACAGGTCGTTCCACGACAGGGTGAACCCGAAGATGGCGGCGGCCCCGATGCCCGGATAGACCTGGGGCAACACCACCAATCGGAACGCCTGCCAGCGGGTGAATCCGTCGACCCTGGCCTGCTCCTCCAGCGAAGGCGGAACGGCTTCGAAGAATCCGATCAGGAACCACGTCACGAGCGGCAGCACGAACGACAGGTGCGCGAAAATCACCGGGAGCAGGGTGTCGGTCAGCCGCAGCGCATGCGCCATGGTGAGGAACGGGAACACCATCACCGCGGGTGGCACCACCTGAGCGGCCAGCATGCCGAACCGGGTCAGCGAGCCGCCGGCCCGGTACTTGGCGATGACGTAGGCGCCCATGGCACCCACGACCAGGCTGATCGACACGGTGACGACACCGACCAGCGCGCTGCGCCCGGCCGCGGCGAATATGCCCGAATCCAGGACCGCCCGCCAGCTCTCCAGCGTCGGGGAGAACGCCAGCAGGAACGGTTCGGACATCTGGGCCGATGTCTTGACGCTGGCCAGCGCCACCCAGCCGATCGGGAACAGCACGAACACGAACGCCGCTGCGAGTACCGCGATGCGCAGGATCTCCAGACCACTTGGCCGGCTCATTGGGCGGCGGTCCCTTCGCGTGCCCTGGCCCGTTCCATCGTGCGGAAGGCCACCACGATCACCGCCAGTACGAGCACCAGCACGATGAACGCCATCGCGCTGGCCCGCGCCAGCCGGAAGAACTGGATGCCTTCGAGGTACATGAAGTACTGCAGGGTCTGGGTTTCGGTACCGGGGCCGCCGCGGGTGGTGGCGTAGACGTATTCGAACACCCGCAGGGCATCCAGCCCGCGCAGGAGCACGGCCACGGTGAGCACGGGGGCCAGCATCGGGATCATCACCCGGCGCAGGCGATAGACCGGGCTCGCGCCGTCGACGCGGGCGGCCTCCAAGGGTTGTTTGGGCATCGATTCGAGCCCGGCCAGAATCAGCAGCACCATGAACGGCGTCCACTGCCAGATGTCGATGAACGCCAACGTCAGCAACGCCCGGCCGGAGCCGAAGAAGTCGTAGTCGGCGCCCACCGCATGCAACAGGGCGGGCACGGCGCCGATCTGGTCGTTGAGCAGGAATCGGAAGATCAGGCCGACCGCGATGGGCGTGATGAACATCGGGGCCAATATGATCGCCCGGGACAGGTCTTTGGCCCAGCGTTGCCGGTGCAGCGCGAGGGCCAGCGCGAAACCGATGACGAGCTCGCCGCAGACGGCGGTCACCACGTAGCCGGCGGTGGTCGAAAAGGCCTCCCAGAAAGCCGAATTGGACAGTGCGTCGACGAAGTTGGCGGCACCGACGAAGCCGGGGGGCTCACGGTCGGTGAGCTTGTAGTCGGTGACGGATAAGTACACCGCGTAGCAGAGCGGGAACCCGACGGCAACACCGAACAGGGCGAGCAGCGGTATGAGCATGCCGTACTTGAATCTCATCTGCGCGCCCCCGACCGGGTGGCCGCCGGATTCCCCACCCTCACTTCTGGATCCGCTCCGCGGCGGCCTGAGCGTCCCGCAGGGCGTCGGGCACGCTCTTGTTGCCCGCGGCGGCATCGTTGAGTTCGGTGCCGACGGCCTGGATCATCTCCTCGCCGCCGCTGCCCTGGGTGAGCGGGGCGGCGTTGGACAGGATGTCGCCGACCGTCTTGTAGTAGTCGGCGCCGTAACCCTCGCTGAGTACCTTTTGGTTGGTCAGTGAACTCTGGCGGACCACCGCGCCGCCCTCGGCCACGCGTTGGGCATCGACATCGGGGGAGGTGATCCAGGAGATGAACGCCCACGCCCCGTCGGAGGCCGCCGAGTTGGCCGGGATCGCCCAGCTCCACACGCCGAGAGCGGATTTGCCGCCGGGGATCGGGGCCAGCGCGTACTGTCCGGCGCGTTCGCCGGACGCTCCGGTCGGATCGTTGAGGGCGGGCAGGTTCCAGTTGTAGCCGATCATCGATGCGGCCTTGCCGCTGGAGACCGATCGGAACGCCTCATCGAAGCCCCAAGCCAGGCTGTTCGGCGGGGCCGCGGTGCGATAGGTGTCGATGTAGGCGTTGAGTGCGCGGGCGGCCTGCTCGGTGTTCAGTGTCGGTTTGCCGTCCTCGCCGTAGATCGACCCGCCCGCGGCGAACAGCCAGTTCGCCCATTCTTCGAAGATCTTGTAGCCGCGCTGCGGCTGCATCGCGATGCCCGCCCGGTCACCGGTTTTGAGCCGCTGCGAGGTGGACACGAGCGCATCGAGATCGGCCGGCACCGGCAACCCCGCGCCCGCCAGGTCCTGCTTGTTGTAGATGTAGCCCAGCGCATAGTTGTAGAACGGCACACCGTAGGTGGTGCCGTCGACATCGGTGATCGCGGTCAGCGACGGGAAGAAGTCATCCGGACTGTAGTCGGTCGTCGCCGCGATCCGGTCGCCGAGTGGCTGCAGGAAGCCCGCGGCGGCGAAGTCGTCCATCCACGGGTTGTCCACCACGATCAGGTCATAGGTGGGTTCGGCGGCCTGGAACGAGGACACCAGCCGGTCGCGCATCTGATCGAACGTCATGGTCTCGATGTTCACCTTGACGTTGGGGTACTTCTTGTTGAACTGTCCGACAAGGTTTTTCACGATGTCGGTGTCGGGAACGTTCTCCATCAGCACCCGCACCGTCGCGTTGGTGTCGGTGGGAACATCACCGACCCCCGACGAGGCCTCTTCGTTGCCGGAGCCGCCTGTCCCTGCGCAGCCGGCCAGTACCAGCCCGGCGGCCATGGCGATCGCCGGCAACCAGCGGCGCCGGCGGAGTTGTGGAATCTTCATCTGTTCTCACTTTCCTGATCCGGGTGGGGATGGGTCGGGCTTCTCGGGACGATCGGCTCAATCCATGTAGGCACCGCCGTTGACGGACAGTGCTTCTCCGGTGATGAACCGGGCATCGTCGGAGACCAGGAACGCCACCGCGCGGGCGACGTCGTCGGGGGCCTGCAGCCGGCCCAGTGGGGTGGCGTCGATCCAGGACTGGCGGACGCCGTCGGGGGTCGAGCCGCTCAACCGGGCCTCCCACTCCAGTTCGCGGGACTGCATCGGGGTTGAGACGAAGCCGGGGCACACGCTGTTGACCGTGATTCCGTGTGCGGCAAGTTCATAGGCCATCGCCTGGGTGAGGCCCAGCACACCGAACTTCGACGCCACATAGTCCGCCAGGAACGGCACCCGCCCCTGTTTGGCCGCCATCGATGCCGTGTTGACGATGGTGCCGCGCACACCGGTGCGGATCATCGCGCGCGCCGCCGCCTGGCCCGAGAAGAAGACGCCTTTGAGGTTGACGTCGAGGCTGCGGTCCAGTTGTTCGGGGGATACGTCGACGAAGTTGGCCATCGCGGAGATTCCGGCGTTGCTCACCCAGGCGTGCAGGCCGATTCGGTCGGCCACATCGTCGGCGAGTGCGGCTGCCGACGTGGGGTCGGTGACGTCGAGCGGCTGGGCCTCGTGTCCGTCGCCCGATAGGCCGGTCGCGGTCTCCTCGGCCGCCGCCGCGTCGACATCGCTGACCACCACTCGCCATTCGCGGTCGGCCAGGGTGGCGGCGATCGCGCGGCCGATGCCCGATCCGGCACCCGTGACAACTACGGTGCGGGTGGAGTTCTCGGTGGTCATGGTCTGGCCTTTCGTGCGATCCGGTGGGAAACAGGTGTGAGGACGTCGCCGAGGGCGCGCCATTGGGCGTAGGCCTCGGCGTAGCGGTCGACGTGCTTCGGATCGGGTAGGACGGCGTCGCCAAGCGCGCGGAACCGGTCGGTGTGATCCCAGCCGTCGAGCAGCCCGGTTCCGACGCCCGCGATGACCGCGGCGCCCAGAGAGGCGCCCGGATGTCCGAGGATCGGTGACAACGGGGTGTCGAGCACATCGGCGAGAATCTGCTTCCACAGCACCGAGCGGCTGCCGCCGTTGGTCACCAGCGCCCGCCGCAGCGGTACGCCGATCGAGCCGAAGACCTCGGTGTGGTGCCTGAACCCGAAGGCGATCGCCTCCAGCACCGAGCGGTACATGTCGGCGCGGGTGTGGGCGAGGTCCAGACCGACGAAGGCGCCGCGCAAATCTGGGTCGTGCAATGGGCTCTTCTCGCCGAGAAAGTAGGGCAGACAGAGCACTTCGCCTGGGGCACGGGTATCGGCCTCGTCGTCGAGGGCCATCAGGTCGGTACCGCCGGACAGCGTCTGGAACCATCGGATGAGGCTGCCGCTGGTGGCCATACAGCCGTTGGGCAGCCAACGTCCCGACACCGGGTGGGCGTCGAGATACAACCGGGCGTCGATCACGGGACGATCGGCCGCCGCCAGAATGTCGCCGGCACCGCCGAGCTTGACCAGCCAGTCGCCGGCGGTGTTCACCCCGGCCGCGTAGGCGGAGAGCACGTGGTCGGCCCCGCCCACGATGAGCGGCAGTCCTGCGGGCAGGCCGGTGGCGGTCGCGGCGGCAGAGCTGAGCTCACCGGCTTGCGCGCCGGGGGCAAGCACGTGTGGCACCAGGCCGGTGTCGAGGCCGGCCGCGGTGAACATCGGTTCATAGGGATGCCCGTCGATGGTGCCCAGCCCTGATTCGATGGCCCAGTTGAATTCGACGTGTCCGGCTGCGCCCAGCGCCATGAGTACCCAGTCATAGGAGCCGACGAGGTGTGCTGTGCGCGCCCAGGTATCAGGCTCATACCTGCGCAGCCACAGCGCGGTGGGCGCGACAGACTGCTGGGTGATCGCCGAGCCGGTCGCGGCCAGCACCGAGTCGCCGTCGACGGCGCTGCGCAATTCCTCGATCTGACCGGTGGCGCGGGCGTCGTTCTGCAGGAGTGCGCGCCGGACGGGCGTGCCGGTGCGGTCGACCGGAACGACCGCCGGGACCATGCCGGTGGTGGCCAGCGCCGCCACCCGCCGCGGCGCCACCCCGGACTCGGCGAGCACGGCGCGGATGCCTGCGTGCACGTTGTCGAACCACTGTGCGGGTTCGGCTTCGGCCTGGCCGGGCGCGTCGGAGTACAGGTGGGTATCGCAGGAGGCTTGAGCGGCGATTCGGGACTCGCCGACATCGAGGAGCACGATCTTGGTGCCCGTGGTGCCGATGTCGACGCCGATCGTGAACTCCGCCATACCGTCCTTTCCGTTCGGATCCGCCGGACCCGACCTCGTGGCGGGGCGGGCTTAGAGTACCTCGTGACTGTTAGATTCTCACAGGTTATGTGTGATAGTCACGGGAATATCAGAATCTCTGTACTATAACTGTGATTTAGTAACAGAGTCTGTGATGCAGTGTGCCGATGACGAACTCGAGAGGCGTTCCATGACCAGTTGGCTCGATGAGGTATTCGCGGTGCGTAAGCCCGTGATCGCGATGCTGCACCTGTCGGCATTGCCCGGTGATCCTGGATTCGACTCGGTGGCGGGCATCCGCGCGGTCGTCGACCGGGCGCGCAGCGAGTTGGCGGCTTTGCAGGAGGGCGGAGTCGATGGCGTTATGGTCTCCAACGAGTTCAGCCTGCCTTACCTGACGCAGACCGAACCCATCACCGCGATCACGATGGCCAGGGTGATCGGCGAGTTGCTACCGGACTTCTCGGTGCCCTACGGCGTGAACGTGTTGTGGGACGGCCGCGCATCGATCGACCTGGCCGTGGCGACCGGTGCGCAATGGGTCCGCGAGATCTTCACCGGCGTCTACGCGAGCGATTTCGGATTGTGGGACACCAACGTCGGTGCGGTTGCCCGCCACCGCCGTCGCATCGGCGGCGACCAGGTGAAGTTGCTGTTCAACATCGTTCCGGAATCGGCGGTGTATCTCGCCGAGCGGGACCTCGCCTCGGTCACCGCCACGACGGTGTTCGCGACCAAGCCGGACGCCATCTGTGTTTCCGGGCTGACGGCGGGAGCCTCTACCGACTCCCAGGCGTTGCAGGTGGTCAAGGACAACGCCGGCGCGGTGCCGGTGTTCGTCAACACCGGGGTGCGCGCCACCAATGCCGCCGACCAGCTGTCGATCGCGGACGGCGCGATCGTGGGTACCTACTTCAAGGAGGACGGTGTGTTCGAGAACCGCGCCGTGGCCTCCCGGGCTTCCGAATTGATGTGTGCGGTCAAGGAATTCCGTCAGACGCTGTGAATCGCCTGGCCTCAGCCGGATGTTGAACGCGTGGCATTCACACACAGCACCTCGACACCGGCGGCGACGAGTGCCTCGACCGTGGGATGGCTACGGGCCCCGTCGGTCACCAGCACCGAGATGTCGGCCACCGGAGCGACATTGATCAACTGCACCCGGCCCAACTTGGTGGCGTCGGCCGCCACAATCACCCGGTCGGCCGACCGCATCGCCGCCTGTTTCACGTTGCCCTCCTCGCGGTGGTACTCCGATGCCCCGCGCTTGCCGTCCACACCCGCGATGCCCATCACGTAGGTGTCGCAGTTGTAGCGCAGGTAGAAGTCCTCTGCCTCGGCTCCAATCAAGCTGAGTTCGCCCGGGCGCACCTTGCCGCCGGTCAGCAGGATCGTGGTGTCGGGTTCGTCGGCGAGTTCCACGGCGACCAGCACGCTGGGGGTGATCACGGTCAGTCCCAGATCGCGGCCTCTGAGGGCGCGCGCGACGGCCAGTACGGTGCTGCCGCTGTCGAGGATGACCGTCTCCCGCGGCGTCAGTAGATCGGCGACCGCGTGGGCGATGTGGAGTTTCTCATCGGCCGAGTCGGCGGCCCGCGCGGCGAAGGAGGGTTCGGTCGATTTGCCGCCGAATGCGATGGCCCCGCCGAGCACCCGCCGCGCGATGCCCTGGTCTTCGAGCCGCTCGATGTCGCGGCGGATCGTCATCGCCGAGACGCCGAACTCGTCGGCGAGCGACGTGAAGTCCACTTCGCGATCGGTGTGAATGCGGGTGGCGATGGCCGCCCGCCGGGCGTGCGCGCTCAACCCGGGTGTCATGACAACAGGGTAGGGGAGATCTGTGAATTAATCACAACAATCACAAGAATGATCGCCAGCTGCTGTCGAAACTGTGATCACGCCACAGTGATGTCGGTCCGCTCTCGCATCGACGCCCATAACGCCGCGGTGGCCGCCGTGCAGGCTGCGGCGCCCGCGACATGGATGGCCACCAGGGCTGCGGGCACGCCGGTGAAGAACTGCACGGTCCCGACCAGACCCTGGGCGAACACCAGGATCACCAGGACGGTCAGCCTGAGCATGACCGGGCGGCCGGCCCGCACCGCGGTCAGTGCGAAGCCGAGCGCGACCACCAGCGTCAGATACCCGATCAGCAGCGAGGAGTGCATGTGCACCAGGGTGGTGACCTCCACCTGCAGCCGTGGCACCACCCGGTCCAGGCTCTTGTCGCCGGCGTGCGGCCCGGCCCCGGTGACCAGGGTGCCGGTGACCAGCACGGCCGCCAGTGCGACGCCGCTCAGCGCGGTCAACTGGCGCAACGGTTTTGGTACCGCGAGTGTCGAAATGTCGACCTCGTCATCGGGTCTGCTGACCTTCTCGTACAGCAGCACCGCCAGCCACACCATGCTCATCGAGACCAGCAGGTGAATGGCCACGGTCCACCACAGCAGTCCGGTCAGCACGGTGACCCCACCGATGACCGCCTGCGCCACGGTCGAGGCCGGCATCAGCCAGGCGTAGATCAAGACCTCGCGGCGGCGTCGCGCCCGGGTGACGGCCAGCACCGCGGCCGCGGCGGTCAATACCACCAGAAAGGTGACCATCCGGTTCCCGAACTCGACCGCCTGGTGCACGACGGCGACCTCGGCGTGGGGCACCGGGGTGAAACTTCCGGGGAAACACTGCGGCCAGGTCGGGCAGCCCAGCCCGGATGCGGTGACCCGCACGATGGCACCGGTGACCGCGATCCCACCCTGGGTGAGGATCACCAGGAACGCGATGATCCGCTGGACCCGCAGGCTCGGCAGGGGCAGTAGATCGACCACACGTAGGAATAGTCGTCCACCGGCCACGGGCTGATCGTAGATGATCTGCAACTACAACTCGTAGTAGGGCCGGTCAGGTGAACCGGAACCAGCGCAGCGCGCACACCGCGGCGACCGCTCCCCACACCGCCAGCACGGCCAGGCCGAACCAGTCCACCGACGGAGTCATGGCCTGCGTCAGTGCCTCGGTCAGCGCACCGGACGGGGTCAGCCGGGCGGCCCAGGCGACCGCGGTCGGCACGGCCTGCCCCTCCAGGGTGAGGGCGCCGAGGCCGGCGAAGACGAACCACAGCAGATTGGCGAGTGCCAGCACGATCTCGGACCGCAGCGTGCCGCCCAGCAGCAGGCCCAGCGCGGCGAATCCGGCGGTGCCAAGTGCGATGATCGCCGCACCCAGGGCCAGGCCGGCCAGATGCGGTCGCCAGCCCAGCGCAAATCCGATGGCGCCCAGCAGGATCGACTGCAGGAACACGACCGCGACCACGGCAAGAGATTTGCCCGCGATGATGCCCCACACCGGTAGTGCCGTCGCCCCCAGCCGCTTCAGTGCGCCGTAGCGGCGGTCGAAGGCGACCGCGATGGCCTGCCCGGTGAACGCGGTCGAGATCACCGCGAGCGCCATGTCGCGGATATGATCATCACCGGCGGGATGAACGTCTACTGTGTGGAGGTCGAGGCGGCCCTGTCGACCCATCCCGCGGTCGCGCA
>NZ_JBSFPX010000179.1:0-15554 GCF_053588415.1 Mycobacterium sp. NPDC003449 | reverse complement strand
CGGTGGTGCGCCGACAAGACCAAGGTCGAGGTGCTGGACCTGTTGGAAAAGGCGAGAATGCCTGCCGCGCCGCTGCATTCCACCCAGGATGTGCTGGACGACCCACATGTGCGGGCGATGGGCTACCTGCAGCGGGTGGCCTTCCCCGGCGCGGCCCGTGATGTGCCGATCGTCGAAACCCCGTTCCGGATGTCGGCGACACCCGGCACGATCCGTCGTCGTGCTCCGCTGCTCGGTGAGCACACCGGCGAGGTGCTGGGCGAGCTGGGTTACGACGCCGACGAGATCGCGAAGCTTCGGGACGACGCGATCGTGTGAGTCGTCCCCGTCGGGGCGCCCGGTCAGCGATCGAAAAGTCGCGCCAGCGCGGTCATATCGACCTTCCCGCTGGAGAGCATCGGCAGATCGGCGGGCCGGCGCGAGGCGAACAATCGCGGAACCTTGTACGCCGAGAGACGTGATCGCAGCCCGGCCCGCACCGCGGCCAGATCGACGGGCTCGTCGGTGACGATGACGGCCGCGACCAGCTGCCCGCGCTCGTCATCGGGCACTCCGAGTACGTGCGCGGTGAATCCCATTGCCGCCAGGGCCGTCTCGACCTCCGCCGGTGTCACATTGGCCCCTGACGTCTTGATCATCGCGCCGGCCCGGCCCAGAAAGTAGAGGAACCCGTCGTGATCGACGCGGACCAGGTCACCCGTGTGAAACCAGCCGTCGGCGTCGAAACACTCTTCGCGGCCGCGGCCGTAGTAACCCTGCATGACGTTGGGTCCACGGATACAGAGTTCGGCCGAGTCCAGTACTTTCGTCTCGACACCCGGCGCGGGCCTGCCGTAGGAGCCTCGACGGTGTTCGGGCTGATCGCGCTCGTCCCCGTCGATCGACACGATGCTGCCGGCCTCGGTCATACCCAACATGTTGTGGCGCAGTTCGGGATCGGCGGGCCGGACGGTCGGGTCCATGATCGCGTACAGGTTGCCGCGGCGGGCCGAGAATCGACGGGTGGGGTAACTGGGATGGCGGGCCAGATGTGCGATGCCCGCAGCGAATCCGTTGGTCAGGGTGGGCTGCTCGGCCTCCAGCAGGTCGAGTGTGGCGGCCGGGTCGGTGGCGTTCGAACAGACCAGCGTGGCACCGGCGACCATCGTGGCCAGCAGCCCGAACGCGAAACCGCCGATCCAGAAGAACGGTGAGTTGCAGAACAGGGTGTCGGCCGAGGTCAGCCCGCGGATGCGGTTGAGGTGGCGTTGATGCTCGATCAGCGATGCATGGGTGTGCACCGCACCTTTCGGGGACCCGGTGGAGCCGGAGGTGTAGATGATCGACATCGGGTCGTCGCCGTCCACCGCGTCTTCCAGCTCGGCCAGCGGCGGCTCGTCGGCGTGTGGCATCTCGAACAGCGTATGCCGCAGACCCGGGGCGTCGACAGCGGCCAGGCGCTCGACGTAGTCGTGATTGCGGTAGCCGCGCGCTGCCAGCAGGATCGCGGTATCGCTGTCGCACAACTGGGTCTGCAGCTCGGCCGCGGTCAGGAAGGTGGAGTACGGGACCACCACGGCGCCGATTCTCGCCGCGGCCAGCATGGCCACCACGAAGTCGACACCGTTGGGGTACAGCAGCCCGACGTGGGTGCCCTTGCCGGCACCGAGCCCGATCAGGCCACGGGCCACCGCCGCCGACCGCACATCGGCCTCGGCGTAACTGATCCGCTCCCCGTCGCAGACGAGCAGTGGGTGATCCCCGCGCTCGCGCAGCAATGCGGCCGGCGAATCAGACACCGGCTGAGAAGTGTTCGCGGACTGCGCCGAGATCGGCCTTACCCGAGGGGGTTCGGGGGATCGTGTCGACGATCGAGATCTCGGTGGGAATCTCGTAGCGGGCCAACCTCGCCTGTAGGAAGTCGGTCAGCTCCGCCTCGCTGACGGCGCCATGCAGTTCCACCATGGCGACCGGGGTCTCGCCCAGTCGGTCGTCGGGCCTTCCGATGACGGCAGCACCTCGGACCGCCGGGTGGCTTTCGAGTGCCGTGCGGATATCGTCGGGCATCACCTTGAAACCGCCCCGGATGATGGCCTGGTCGGCGCGGCCGAGAATCCACACAAAGCCGTCGGCATCGATCCGCGCCAGGTCGGTGGTGCGCATCCACTCGGCGCCCGCGCCCAGCTGCGCCGGTATCACTTCGAGGAGACCCTGCGCGTCCGGCCCGAGTGGATTGCCGTCGTCGTCCACGACCCGCAGGCGTGCCCCCGGATTGGCCCGGCCCACACTGCCGCGTTTGTCTTTCCAGTACTTCTGGTGGTCGGCGAGGGTCCAGCCGGCCACCCCGCCGCCGAATTCGGTGGCGGCGTACGAGGTCAGCACCGGGATGCCGAACTTCTCGGTGAAGGCGTCGGCATCGTCGGCCGACAGCGGCGCGGTACCGGAGGTGACCGCGCGGATACCGGTGAGGTCGTCGCGGGTGAGTTCGGAGTGCAGCACCATGCGCAGTGCGGCCGGCACCAGTGACACCGCCCGCGGCCGGTGCTCGCGGACGGCGTCGGCCCAGCGCTGAAGCTCGAATTTGGGCAGTAGCACCAATGGCCGGGCCTCGGCGACACACAGCAGCACCCGGAACACCCCGCCGACATGCACCAGCGGGGAGTTGACGATCGCCACCCCGCGCCGCAGTTCGGTTGGTGCCGGGGCATTCTCGGGATCACGACCGATGACGCTGCGGGCCAGCATGTCATAGGTCAGATCGACCCGTTTGGGTGGGCCGGTGGTGCCGCTGGTCAGCATCCACACCGCGACACCCGGACGCCCGACGTCGTCGGACGGGCTCCTGGCGGGGGTGATGACCGGATCGGTGTCGAGATCGGAGATCTCAATCGTCGTGGTCGAGGGGGAGGGCGTCGTCAGGGCCGCGACGTCCTCGGCCAGACCGATCAGCACCGGCAGGGCGAGGGATTCGATGTCGGCGCGGGTGCGCTGGTCACCGCGGGACGGGTTGATCACCACGACGGTGCCGCCCGCGGCCAGCACCCCGAGCAGGGCCGCCACATGGGCCGGTCGATTGCGCAGCATGATCCCGACCCGTGTTCCGGACGACACCGCGCCGAGGTGCCGCGCCAGCGCTGCGACCTGGCCCCAGGTGTGCCACCGGCCGTCGTACTGGATCGCCCGTGCGGCCGGATCCAGGTCGAGAACATCGGCGATGCGTCGTGAAAGCGGATGGGCCATCAACGGATCCGGGGCGGCGTCTTGGCCAGGGGCCGGTCGGCGAGTTCGGCCTTGGCGATCGGGTTGCCCAGCCGGGTGTAGATGAGGCCCTGGTCCATGGCGGCCCGGTAGGGCTTGTCCAGGGATTCCCAGATGGCCTTCACGGTGCCCTGGGTGGCGGTCGGCGGCTTGGCGGCGATGGTGGCGGCGATCTCCTGAGCGCGGTCCCACAGCCGATCCCTGGTCACCACCTCGGTGACCAGCCCGATCCGCAGTGCGGTGTCGGCTCCCACCCGTTCGTCGTTGCCCATCAACGCCATCCGCAGCGTGTCACCGAGCCCGACCCGGCGCATCAGGCCGATCGGCTCCAATGCCGACACCAGTCCGGCACTGACATGGGAATCGAAGAATGTGGCCTCCTGCGAGCAGATCACCACATCGGCCTCGTTGACGAAGTACAGCGCCCCCGCGGTGCACATGCCCTGCACGGCGCACACCACCGGCTTCCACATTTTCTGCCACTTGGGGCTGAGCAGTTCACCGGGATCCTCGTGATTCCACACGATCTCGGGCTGTCCGTAACTGGACCTCACGTCCAGCCCGGCGCTGAACGCTCGGTCGCCCGCGGCCCGCAGCACCACAGCGTTGATTGCCTCGTCGTCCTTGATGGCATGCCAGGCATCGCGCATCTCGGTGCACATGGTGCGGTTGAACGAGTTCAGCGATTCGGGCCGGTTCAGCGTCACCGTGGCGACACGAGTGACGCGGTCGGTCTCCAGAAGAATGGTGTCCATCAGCGCGCCTGCCAGTTGGGCTTGCGCTTTTCGGTGAAAGCCCGCGGGCCCTCCAGCGCGTCCTCGGTGCGGACCACCCGCTCACGGAACGTCTCGGCCAGGATCTCGCCCTCGTGCAGCGGCAGATCCAGGGTTTTGTGGATGGCCAGCCGGGTTCCCCGGACGGCCAGCGGCGCATTGAGATTCACCGTGTCGGCGATCTCGTTGGCCCGTTCGAGCAGCTTGTCGTGTTCGACGATCTCGGTAATCAGCCCGAGCTCGTAGGCGCGCTCGACGGTCATGCGTTCGTGCTTGCCCATCAACGCCATCCGCAGTGCCACCGAGCGTGGGAGCGCCCTGGCCAACCGCACCATCTCGCGGGCGGCGACCAGGCCGATGCTCACATGCGGGTCGAAGAACGTCGCCTTGTCCGAGGCGATCACGATATCGCCGGTGGTGACCCAGTCCAGCCCGGCACCGCAGCAGATTCCGTTGATCGCCACCACGACCGGCTTGGCCATCGTGCGAAACGGCGGGGTGCCCTCCTGCGGGGCCTCCCACTGCTCGTAGGTGGACAGGTAGGGCCGCTCGTTGAGGACCTTGCCGTCGCCGGGGATCTCCTTGACGTCGGCGCCGGTGCAGAACGCCCGTCCGGTGGCGGTGACGATCATCAGCCAGATGTTGTCGTCATTCTCGGCTTCGGCATACGCGGCCCGCAGTTCGGTGATCATGTGCGGGGACAGCGCGTTGAGCGCGTCGGGCCGGTTCATCGTGATGGTGGCCTTGTGACCGTCCACCTCGTACTTGATCGTGTCGTAGGTCATGGATACCTTTCATCGGCCCTGGAAGTCCGGGTCGCGACGTTCCCGGAACGCGGCCAGGCCTTCCTTGAAATCAGCGCTGCGGCAGGAGAGTTCCAGGTTGGACAGCTCCTGGTTCATGGACTCGGTCAGGCTCGAATGCTGGCCGTGGGCGATCGCCCGTTTGGCCAGCCCGATCGCCACGGTCGGCCCGGCGGCCAGCCGGGTCAGGAGTTGATCGACCGCCGCGTCCAGGTCGCCTGCCGGTACCGCGCCGTGGATCATCCCCCAGTCGGCGGCCTGCGTCCCGTCGACCTTTTCACCGAGCAGCAGCATGCGCTTGGCCCGCGCCACCCCGGCCAGCCGCGGTAGAAGCCAACTCGCCCCGGAGTCCGGGGTGAAACCGCGGCTCATGAACGGCTCCCAGAACGTGGCTTCGGTGTCGGCGATCGTGAAGTCGGCGGCCAGGGCCAGGTTGCAGCCGAGACCCACCGCCCAGCCGCGCACCGCGCACACCACCGGCAGTTGGATGGTGGCGATCAGTTCGATGATCCGGTGCGCGGTGTGCGGGACCCGCCGGACCAGATCACCGGTGCGTGGGCGCTGCCCGGTGCTGTTGGTGGCGACCCAGTCGGCCCCCGCGCAGAAGTCCTTACCGGTTCCGGTGATGGCGACGGCCCGCAGCGAGTCGTCGTAGGCGGCCGCAGACAACGTGGCGACCATGCTGTCGATCATGCTGTGATTCAAGGAATTGCGCCGCGACGGCCGGTCGAGAGTGATGTGCAGGACGGCCCCGTCCCTGGACGTCGACAGCGCGTCGTCGCTCACCCGGATCCGCCTCCCGTAGCCATACAGTTGCCCATACAGTAGACGATGCGATTGCTATCCTGTACAAGTTAGCAAGGAAAGGCCGTCGACGGAACGGTGGAGGGTGCTGTGCCGGCAGATCGGATACGCCAACCTCGGGTGGCCGAGATCGTGGCGTCCAAGCTGCGCGACGACATCCTGTCCGGTCGCCTGCGTGAGGGCGACATCCTGCCCACCCAGGAGAGCCTGTTCGGCGAGTTCGGGGTCAGCCCGCCCGCCTTGCGCGAGGCCGTTCATCTGCTGGAGACCGACGGGTTGATCTCGGTGCGTCGCGGAAACGTCGGCGGCGCCGTGGTGCGGATGCCGTCGGCCGACCGCACCGCGCACATGCTCGGCATGGTGCTGCAGACCCGCGCCGCCACGCCCGCCGACGTGAGTGAGGCCCTGCTGCGCCTGGAACCGATCTGCGCGGGGATGTGTGCGGACCGGGCGGATCGAGGGACCGAGGTGGTGCCCTATCTGCTGGCCGAGATTGACCTGCAGACAGCGCAGTTCGAGGACGCGTCGCAGTATGTGCCGAACGCCCGGCGGTTCCACGAGGCGTTGGTGTCCCGGTGCGGCAATGAACCGATGATTCTGCTGATCGGTTCGCTGGAGCTGATCTGGTCCACGCACGAGTCCTCGGTGTGGACCGGTGAGGGCGAAGGGATGAGCCGCAGGACGATGCGGGCCGCGTTGCGCGATCACCGGCGGTTGCTCGAGGCGATCGCCGACGGCGACTCGGCCAGGGCGACCACCCTGGCCGCCGACCATCTCTCCGCCGCGCGGCGCACCACTCTGGCCGCGGGCAACGACAAAACCATTGAAGCGAGGTTGATTTCGAATGACAGATGACCGGGTGCTGTTCGAGGTCGATGCGGACCACCGCATCGCCACCATCACGCTCAACAATCCCGCGCGGCGCAACTCGTACGACGCCGCGATGCGCGATGAGGTCGCCCGCTGTCTGGACATCGTCGCCGACGATGACGATCTCACCGTGGTGTTACTGCGCGGCGCCGAAGGCGTATTCAGCACCGGGGCCGATATGAACAATGCCTACGGCTGGTACGGCGCGAAAGAAGGACAGCCGAGGAAGTCCCGGCCGAGTCAGCGCCGTCGCCTGACCGTCGACCGCAAGTCGTTCGGCTTCTATCACAACTTCATGGGCTTCCCGAAGGTCACGGTCGGCGAGATCGGCGGGTACGCGCTGGGCGGCGGATTCGAGCTGGCGTTGATGACCGATATCTCGGTGATCGCCCGCGACACCAGGATCGGCATGCCGGCCACCAGGTTCCTCGGACCCGCACTCGGCAGCCTGCACATGTTCTTCCACCGGCTGGGCCCGGTGCTGGCCCGGCGGATGCTGTTGACCGGCGACATCGTCGAGGCCGGGTCGATCGAGCACCTCGGGATTTTCACCGAGACCTGTGATGCCGCGCAGGTTCCCGCGCGGGCCCGGTACTGGGCGCAGAAGGCGTCGAAGATGCCCGCCGACGGCGTGGTGATCGCCAAGGAGGCGTTCCGGCTCGTCGAGCAGAGCCAGGCCTACCAGGGCGAGGAGGTCGCCGGCTACCTGTTCCACGCCTACGGCACCAACCTGCAGTTCTCCCCGGGCGAGTTCAACTTTGTCAAGACCCGCGCCGAGCACGGGACCAAGGAGGCGTTCCGGCTGCGCGACGAACATTTCCACGTGCCCGAACCGCAGTGACCCGGAACCTGGTACCGTTACATCAAACGCGTAAATCGTAAAGGTTGGATCTCATGGGAACACCCGTCATCGTGGGCGCCGCCCGCACCGCCATCGGCCGCTCCTTCAAGGGCGCCCTGGTCAACACCCCGCCCGAAACCCTCATCACCACGGTGCTGCCCGAGGTGGTGCGCCGCGCGGGTATCGCTCCGGAAGCCATCGACGATCTGATCTTCGCCGAATCCAACTACGGCGGGGGCGATCTGGCCCGCTATGCCGCCGACGCGCTCGGCTGGCAGTCGGTGCCGGGCCAGGCCGTCAACCGCCATTGTGCGGGCTCGCTGACCGCGATCGGCAACGCGTCGGCGCAGATCGGTTCCGGGATGGAACGCGTGGTCGTCGCCGGCGGTGTGCAGTCACTGTCGATGTCGCCGCTGGTCAAGTGGCGGGTACCCGGGTTCGGGCCGGAGATCGAGTTCATCGAGCCCTGGATGACGCCGACCCACGTCGAGACTCCGGACGCCCCCATGCGCGACATGTCGATCACCGTCGGCTGGAACACCGCGCAGGCCGCCGGTATCACGCGCGAGGAGATGGACGCCTGGGCCGCGCGTTCGCACCAACGTGCGGTCGCGGCGATCGACGCCGGCAAGTTCGTCGACGAGATCGTGCCGCTCAAGGTGGCCCAGCCGGACGGTTCGGTGACCGAGTTCACCGTCGACGAGCACCCGCGCCGCGACACCACGGCCGAGAAACTGGCCGGCCTCAAAGTCCTGCACCCGGAGATCGACGGGTTCTCCATCACCGCGGGCAACAGCAGCGGCACCAACGATGCTGCCGCTGCTGTCGCGTTGGTCGACGCGGATTACGCCGCGGCCGAGAACCTGAGTGTGCTGGCCACGGTCAAGGCCTGGGCTTCTGTCGGTGTCCCGGCACGTGATACCGGGCTTGGCGGTGTCAAGGTGATCGGCAAAGTGCTGGAGCGGGCCGGGCTGCGGCCGTCCGATGTGGCGCTGTGGGAGATCAACGAGGCATTCGCCTCGGTGCCGATCGCGGCCTGCCGCGAGTACGGCCTCGACGAGGAGAAGGTGAACTTCTCCGGCAGCGGCTGCAGCCTGGGTCATCCGATTTCGGCGTCAGGCGCTCGCATGGTCACCACGCTGGTCTACGAACTGCAGCGCAGCGGCGGCGGTATCGGGGTGGCCGCGATGTGCGCAGGCGGCGGTCAGGGTGGTGCGGTCGTCGTCGAGGTGTAGGTCTGACGTGCCGAATGTGAGGTTGTTGTCGAGAAATCAATGATTCCTCGACAACAACCTCACATTCGGCTCAGCTGGCGGCGGCCTTGCGCCGGGCGGCCTTCTTGGGCTTTCCGGCGCTCGCCTCGATCTGGCCGGCGGCGTGATCGAGGATGCACTTCAGGCCGTACTCGAAGTTCTTCTCGTCCGCGGCGCCGATCCGGTGCCCCTCCCCGGTGACCTGGGCGAGCAGCGGCGTGACCTCCCGGTCGATCACCATGGTCTCCTCGTAATCGCCCGGCGCGTTGTCGTTGGCCCGGTTCTTCTCGTAGAGGCGGTGCAGCACCACCGATCCGCGGACATGCACCGACACCGCCGAATAGGTGTCGAATGCGTCCTCGACCGAAAGCCCGGCCTCGACCAGGCCTGCGATGGCGGTCTCCATCTCCTGTACACCCAGGCGGGCGGCCCTGGCGCTGAGCGCCGAGCGGATCAGCACCAGGTCACACAGAATGGGATTGCCCATGAAGGCTTTTCGCATGGACCGGGCGTGGTTGGCCAAGGATTCCCGCCAGTCCCTGGCTTCGACGTAGGGGGTCGCGACGACGAACTCCCGCAGCGCACGGTCGGTCATCGCATTGAGCAGGTCGTCCTTCTTGCGGAAGTACCAGTAGATGCTCGTGACGCCGACCCCGAGATGCTTGCCCAGCAACGGCATGCTCAGATTGTCGATCGAGACCTGCTCGGCAAGCTCGAACGCACCTTTGATGATGTCTTCGGGATTGATGGAACCGCGTTCGCGCCGTTGGCGTTTCACGGCGGTCGGTTGCTTTGCCACTACGGGCACCTCCATCAAGGTCGATACTGCCGGAGCAGTTCTCGCGCCGCGGGCCTACGCCACCGAATTTACCGTCGGCTACCGCCTGAACTGCACCTATGTGCGCGTGTCGTCGGGTGTTGTCACCGTCAACCTTACCGGTAGCCATCCCGTCGCTCCGCTCTACACTCGACCCTGAGCCGTCGCTCGGCAGCGCCGGCCCAGGATTCGGGTTATTACTGTAATCCCTATAGTAGGGTTTTCCGGGGTATTCGGCCGCGAGTGAAGGGACAGCGATGTCGGAGGTAGTTCTGCGGGAGCGCCAGGGTAGGACGCTCATCATCACGATCAATCGTCCGGAAGCGCGCAATGCGTTCAACCTCGCGGTGGCCCAGGGACTGGCCGATGCCGTGGACGAACTCGACGGCACTCAGGATCTGTCGGTGGCGATCATCACCGGGGCGGGCGGCAACTTCTGCGCGGGCATGGATCTCAAGGCATTCGCCTCCGGTGAGCTGCCCCATGTACCCGGCCGCGGCATCGGCTTCACCGAGCGGCCGCCCCGCAAACCGCTCATCGCCGCGGTCGAGGGCTATGCGCTGGCCGGCGGCACCGAGATCGTGCTCGCCACCGATCTGGTGGTGGCATCCAAGGCGGCCAAGTTCGGCATCCCCGAGGTCAAACGTGGCCTGGTCGCCGCGGGTGGCGGGCTGCTGCGGCTGCCCAAGCGCATCCCCTATCAGAAGGCCCTGGAGTTGGCCCTCACCGGCGACAACTTCACCGCCGAGGAGGCCGCGGCGTGGGGATTCGTCAACAAACTGACCGAGCCGGGCGAGGCGTTGGCCGGGGCGGTCGAGCTGGCCGAGCGCATCACGGCGAACGGCCCGCTGGCGGTGGCGGTGACCAAGGAGATCATCACCAAATCGGCGGGCTGGCCCGAGGATGAGATGTGGAGCAAACAGGGGGAGTTGATCACCCCGGTGTTCTCGTCTAAGGATGCGATCGAGGGTGCGACGGCATTCGCCGAGAAGCGCGCACCCAACTGGACCGGTTCCTGAGAACCGATTCGCGATGGATCTCGGATTGCGGGACGCGGCCACCGTTGTCGTCGGCGGTGCCCGCGGGATGGGTTTGGCCACCGCGCAGTGCCTCGCCGATGACGGCGCACGGGTGGCCGTCGTCGGCAGATCCGCGGGCGCCCTGGATGCGGCCGTGGCGGACCTGGCCCGCAGGGGCAGCCCGGATGCGGTGGCCGTCGTCGCCGATACCGGCGACCCGGCCCAGGTCGAGCGGGCGTTCGCCCAGATCGGGGAGCGCTGGTCGGGTGAACTCAACGCACTGGTCAACACGGTCGGGCCCGGTGCGGCGGGAAACTTCGAACAGCTCACCGACGATCAGTGGCAGCAGGCGTTCGACGCCGGGCTGATGGGCATGGTGCGGTGTGTGCGGGCCGCTCTGCCGTTGCTGCGCAAGGCGCGATGGGCCCGGATCGTCAACTTCTCGGCGCACTCCACGCAGCGGCAGAGTGCGCGTCTGCCGGCCTACACGGCGGCCAAGTCGGCGCTCAACAGCGTCTCGAAGAATCTCTCGCTGTCGCTGGCGCCCGACCAGATCCTGGTCAACGTGGTCTCACCGGGCAGTGTCTCGTCGGAAGCGCTGCTGGCGTGGGCGGATTCGGTCGGCGTCGACGGCAGCGACCCGTACCGGCTGATGACCGCCATCGGCGAGCATTTCGGCCATCCGGCACATCTGCCCCGGGCCGGAATGCCCGGCGAGGTCGGGCCGGTCGCCGCGTTCCTGGCCTCGCGGCGCAACTCGTACATGACCGGTGCGAACGTCAACGTGGACGGCGGTTCAGACTTCATCTGAGGAGTGCGGTATGGCGACGGCGGCCGAAGCTCGGGAGTGGGCCGGAACGGCCCTGCGGGGTATCGGGGATTCGCTCTACACCCCGTTGTGCGGCACCGATGGTGACCATATCGACTGGGCCGCCTACCGCGACCTGGTGCGCTACTGCGTCGGCGACCTCGGACACCAGATGCTCTGGTGTACCAGCGGTTTGGCCGAGTTCTGGGCGCTGACCATCGACGAGCGCAAGCGCCTGCTGGAAGTCGCCGTCCAGGAGGGACGCCGGGCCGCCCCGGACGTCGTGGTGCAGTCCTGTACGGCGGCGACCTCGGCCAAGGACTGCCTCGAGCTCACCCGGCATGCGCAGCAGGCCGGCGCGGACATCGTCTACATCCAGACCCCGATGATGGAAACCCACGGTGGCGAAGGGGTGCTCCGGTTCTTTCGCTACATCGCCGATCGGACCGATATCGCGCTGGGCATGTTCAACTCACCGTCCTCGGGCTATGTGCTGACGCCGGAGGAAAGCGCCCGGATCGCCGAGGCGATCCCGGCGGTGTGCGCCACCAAGGAGGGCGCGTTCCGGCCCGCGGCGAGCCGTCGGCTGCACGAACTCGCACCGGATCTGGTCATCTGGGAATGCGACACCACGGTGTATCGCGCCGGATGGTTGCGTGACGGCATCGTCGCCCCGGCCCAACTGGGCACCGCGGGGTATCTCTACGAGACCCCGCGGCGGAAGATCTTCACCGAGTACTGGGACCTGGTCTACGCCGACCAACTCGTCGAGGCCATGGACTTCGCGCGGGAATCCGGGCTCGACCGGTTCGGGCTGGACCTGGGGCCGTGGTTCACCTGTTATCCGGGCCGGCCCGACTACTTCACCCACTGGGCTGGCGCCTTCAAGTATGCGGCCTCGGTGCTGGGGCTGCCGATCGGTGACTACCCGCATTCCCGGCCGCCGCAGGCGCAGCTGCCGCAGGCGGCGAAGGATCAGATCGAAGCGGCGTACCGGAAGCTCGGTCTGATCGACTCCTGACATCGGCTTTGCGCTGGTCGCGGTCGGATACCAGGCTTGCAGAATGCACTACCGATAGGTATACAGTAAGTATGCCCGAACGGTTGGGAGACACCGCGTGACCGCAGAAGCGCAGGCGACGGAGGAGGCGGTCCGCTACCACGTCACCGAGACCGGCGTCGCCATCGTCACGCTCAACCGGCCGGAACGGCTGAACTCGTGGGGCGCCGACATCTCCGCCGGGGTGTATGCGAGTTTCGATCGCGCCGAAGCCGATCCGGCGGTGCGGGCGATCGTGTTGACCGGCAGCGGCAAGGGATTCTGCGCGGGCGCGTACATGGGCTCCATGGCGGCGCTCGGCGAGTCGATCAAAGCCGACACCGATGTCAGCAAGATCGTCGGCGAACGTCATCCGCACTTCCTGACGGCGCTGCGCACACCCGTCGTCGCCGCGATCAACGGCGCCTGCGTCGGGATCGGCCTCACCCACGCGCTGATGTGCGATGTCCGGTTCGCGGCGGCCGGGGCCAAGTTCGCCACCGCCTTCCCCCGGCGGGGTCTGATCGCCGAGTACGGCATCACCTGGATCCTGCCGAGGCTGGCCGGCTGGGGTGTCGCGGCCGACCTGCTGCTGAGTGGACGCACCTTCCACGCCGAGGAAGCCGCGCGGCTCGGCCTGGTGAAAGAGGTTGTGGCGCCGCAAGACCTGTTGCCCCGGGCGCTGGAGTACGCCGAAGACCTGGCCCGCAACTGCTCCCCGGCCTCGATGGCCGTGATCAAGGGTCAGCTCTACGGCGACGCCAATGACAACGTCGTCGACGTCAGTGACCGGGCCGAGAAACTGATGCACGAGTCGATGGTGCGGCCCGACCTCATCGAGGGCATCACCGCATTCTTCGAGAAACGGTCCCCCAATTTCCCACCCCTGAAAGGTGATTGACATGACCGAAACCCCAGAGCGGCTGCCGTACCTCGCCGTTGACGTCGACAATCACTACTACGAGCCGATCGATGCGTTCACCCGGCACCTGCCGAAGGAATTCAGGAGCCGCGGTGTGCAGATGGTGCAGGACGGTAAACGGACCCTGGCGCTGTTCGGCGGCACGGTCAACCACTTCATCCCCAACCCGACGTTCGACCCGATCATCGAACCGGGCTGCCTGGACCTGCTGTTCCGGGGCGAGATTCCCGAGGGTGTCGACCCGGCATCGCTGATGAAGGTGGACCGGCTCTCCGAACACCCCGAGTATCAGAACCGCGACGCCCGGGTGAAGGTACTGGACCGGCAGCGCCTCGAATCCGTGTTCATGCTGCCGACATTCGCCTGCGGTGTGGAGGAGGGGCTCAAACACGATGTCGAGGCCACGATGGCCTCGGTGCATGCCTTCAACCTGTGGCTGGACGAGGACTGGGGATTCGATCGGCCCGACGGCCGATTCCTTGCGGCGCCGATCATTTCGCTGGCCGATCCGGTGAAGGCGGTCGGGGAAGCCGAGTTCGTGATCGGCCGTGGCGCCAAGCTGGTGTGTGTGCGGCCCGCCCCGGTGCCCGGCGAGGTCGGGCCGCGGTCGCTGGGCGACCCGGTGCATGATCCGGTGTGGGCCCGGCTGGCCGAGGCCGGTGTCGCCGTGGTCTTCCATCTGTCCGACTCCGGGTACATGGCGGTCCCGGCGTTGTGGGGCGGCAGCGGCGTCTTCAAGGGATTCGGCAAACGCGATCCGCTCGACATGGTGATCATGGACGACCGCGCGATCCACGACACGATGGCCTCGATGATCGTGCACCAGGTGTTCACCCGGCATCCCACCCTCAAGGTGTGCAGCATCGAGAACGGCTCGTACTTCGTCTACCGGCTGATCAAGCGACTGAAGAAGGCGGCCAACAACGCGCCATATCACTTCAAGGAGGATCCGGTCGAGCAGTTGCGCAACAACGTGTGGATCGCGCCGTACTATGAGGACGATGTGAAACTCCTCGCCGACACCATCGGTGTCGACAAGATCCTGTTCGGCTCGGACTGGCCGCACGGAGAGGGGCTGGCCGACCCGACCACGTTCACCGCCGATATCCCGCAGTTCCCCGAGTTCAGCGCCGAGGACACCCGGAAGGTCATGCGCGACAATGCCCTTGAACTGCTCGGGGACCCGACCAGGACCGCGCCCGGTGTCGCCGGTCTGGTGTCGGCGTAGCGCCCGTCCATGGCCGAATGGACGATCGGTGCCGTCGTCGACGCCATCGCCGATGCGGTACCCGACCGGGAGATGACGGTCTGCGGCGGCCGCCGCACCACCTTCGCGCAGGGAGCCGAGCTGACCCGCAGGCTGGGGAACTTCCTGGCCTCCCGCGGTCTGGGGGCGCGGCGGGAGCGTCGAGACCTGAACCGCTGGGAGTGCGGTCAGGACGTCGTCGCTCTCGTCATGCACAACGACCTGTACCCGGAGACGGTGATCGGCTGCCTCAAGGCGCGGACCGTCCCGGTGAACGTCAACTATCACTATTCGCCGGCTGAGGTCGCCGACCTGCTCACCTACCTGCGGCCCCGCGCGGTGATCTACCACCGCTCGCTGGGGGCCAAGTTCGCCGAGGTGCTCGGTCACGGTGTGGCCGAGCTGTTCATCTGCGTCGACGACGGCGACGGTGCCGAGCTGCCGGGTTCGGTCGCCCTGGAAGACGCTCTGACACAGGGGGAGACCGAGCAGCGCAACCCCGGATCGCCCGACGATCTGCTGATGGTCTGCACGGGCGGGACCACGGGGCGGCCCAAGGGGGTCATGTGGCGCCAGGGCGACATCTACGTGTCGTCGATGAACGGTGCCGATCACGATCAGGTGAGTGAGATCCACCAGAAGGTGGCCAACGCCGGCCCGCCCTGGTTCGCGGTGTCCCCGCTCATGCACGCGGCCGGGATGTGGACGGCGTTCTCGGGGCTGCTGTCCGGGCAGACCGTGGTGCTGCACGACACCAAAGGGCGTTTCGACCCGCGCGCGGTACTCGAAACCGCGCAACGCGAGAAGATCGGGTTGATGACCATGGTCGGAGACGCCTACGCCGCACCACTGGTGGAGGAGCTGGGCCTGCGCTCCTACGACCTGTCCGCGATGTTCGCGATCGGCACTGGCGGGGCGGCCACCAACCCGAAACATCAACGGGCACTTCTGGAATACATTCCGCAGATCACCATCATCAACGGATTCGGCTCCTCAGAGACCGGCAATATGGGCTTCGGCCACACCAGGCGTGAAACCCCGACCGCGGAGACCTTCCAACTGCGGGCCGGTGGACTGGTGCTCGCCGACGACTATTCCCGCTTCCTGCATCCCGGCGACCAG
>NZ_JBSFPX010000178.1:0-15728 GCF_053588415.1 Mycobacterium sp. NPDC003449 | reverse complement strand
GGTGTTCCTGGGTGACCGCGCCGATGTGACCACCTATCTCGATCATGCCGCCGGCGCGCCAGCTGATCCGCTGCGGGCTGACGTTGGAGAAGTCGAACGCCGGACTGATGAAGTTGGCGACGATGTTGATCCCGATCGTCGCGATGGCGAAGGTCAATGCGCCCAACACGATTGCGAACGTGCTGTCGATCCGGGCGACGGTCTCCACCGGGTCGGTGATCAGTTCGCCGAACACCGGCAGCGTCAGCGATGCGGTCACCACCACCAGCACCGAGAACACCAGGAAGTTCACCGGCAGGCCGAGCAGGTTGCCCTTCTTGACGGCGACGAAAGACCGTCCGTAACGGGCGAAGTCGCCGAAGTTCAGCATCGGACCGGAGAAGTAGGACACCACCAGCGCGATCGCACCAAGCATCACCGGAACCGACGCCCACCCGGTGTAGGTCACCTCGCCGAGGTTGAGATCGATGGCGGCCCAGCCTGCCTGAGCGATGAGGTACCCGCAGAGCAGGAACATCACGACGTAGACGGCGGGCCCGCAGAAGTCGATGAACTTGCGGATGGATTCCATGCCCCGCCAGAACACGCAAGCCTGCAGGACCCACAGCAGCAGGAAACTACCCCAGCCCAGCAGGGACAGCCCGGCGAACCCGTAATCGGCGACCACGGCGTAGGGCGCCAGCGCCGGGATCAGTTTGACGAGCACGATGTCGAGCGCCGCAGAGGCCAGGAAGGTCTGGATGCCGTACCAGGCGACGGCGATCAGTCCACGGATGATGGCCGGGATGTTGGCGCCGAGCACACCGAACACCGTCCGGCAGATCACCGGGTAGGGCACGCCGGCGGCCTGACTCGGTTTGGCGACCAGGTTGCAGAAGAAGTAGACGATGGTGATGCCGATGAGCAACGCCACCAGCACCTGCCAACTGGCCAGGCCGAGCGCGAACAGGCTGCCCGCCGTGACATAGCCGCCGACGCTGTGCACGTCGGACATCCAGAACGCAAAGATGTTGTAGGAGCCCCACGTCTGCTTGCACAGGGGTGCGAGGTCCTCGTTGGTCAGCCGTGGGTCGTAGCCGGGTTGGATCTCACCGCTGCCCACCGGATGCCCGGCCGCCTCGACGAGATCCCCGGTCCCCTGGGATAGCGCGGTATCTGTCATGCGCCGACGCTAGAGACGTTGTGTTTCCCCGGTATTTCCCTGGGGCTATCCCGCCATTGCGCGGAAAATATATTCTCCGGAGATCAGGGCAACGTCGCAATCACCGGTGTTTCGGGTTGATTAGAGGGCTCATCAGGTGAGGGTGGCCGTGACCTCCCACAGCGCTTCCAGGTCGCCCGGTTCGGTGCGCAGCGGGCTCAGCGCCACCTCGGTCGCCCCGGCATCGAGGTAGGCCCGCAGCTGCTCACGTACCTGCTCGGCCGACCCGACGGCGGCCAGGTCGGCCAGGTCGGAAACCCCTTCGCGGGCAATGACCTTCTGATACGACGGGATGGTCGCGTAGAACGCCAACTGCTGCTCGGCCAGCTCCCGCGCGGCGCCGGCATCGTCGGACACCAGGGCGGGCACCATGGCGATCACCCGCGGTGCGGCCCGGCCCGCGGCGGCCGCGGCGTCGTTGATCGTCGGCGCGATGAACTCACCGATGGTGCGCGGACCGGCCAGATAAGGCAGGGTGCCGTCGGCGAGTTCGCCGGTCACCTGCAACGCCCTCGGGCCCATCGCCGCGACGTACACCGGGACCGGACTGCCGCCGGGCACGCCTACCGGCCACTCGGGAGCCGCGGTGAACTCGTCCCCGTGGAAGTCGACGGCGCCGTCGTCGAAGACGGCGCGCAGTACCCGAAGGTAATCGCGCAGCCGACCCACCGGGTTCTTCCACGCGGTGCCGAACGCCTGTTGCTCGGGCGCATGTGACCCGAGGCCGAGCCCCAGGCTGAAGGTTCCGTGGGCGGCGGCCTGCGCGGTCTGCGCCGCCCCCGCGACCAGCAGCGGGTGTCGCGGATTGATCGGCACCACCGAGGTGCCGACACCGAGGCCGGGCACGGCGGCACCGATCAGCCCGGCCAGCGTGATGGCGTCGACGTCGAACCGCTGAGCGATCCAGATCTGGCGCACGCCGGCGTCGAATGCGCGGCGGGCCTCGGCTATCGCGTCGTCGACGACGTTCGCGGCGGACAGGTTGGGTGCGTGGACGATTCCGGTGGGCATGCCGGCACCAACCGACAGCCAGGGGCGAGCTATTCCGTTGTGCTCACCGTGCGCGTAACTCAGTCCCAGCCGATGTCGTCGATTCCCGTGCTGGCCTGCGGCGGGGTGCCGGGGGTGGCAGCCGGGGTACGGGAGAACCGCGGCGCGGGCGCCGCCTGATCGACCCCGCCGACCTCGACCAGGGTCGAACGGGCCCGCAGATGCTCGTTGCCTGCGGCCTCGCCCCAGGTCAGCACCGGCGTCACGCACGCGTCGGTGCCTGCGAAGATCGCGGTCCATTCATCGCGGTTCCTGGATTTGAACCGCTCGGTGAAGATGGCCCGCATCTCGTCGTAGCGGGTCAGTTCGAACTGTCCGGGCACCTCGTCGTCGGCCAGGCCGAGCCCGGCCACCAGCTGTGCGAAGAACTGCGGTTCGATCGAGCCGACGGCCATATAGCCGCCGTCGGAGGTCTCGTAGGTGCGGTAGAAGGGCGCACCGCCGTCGAGCAGGAAGGATTCCCGCTCGTCGCGCAGCGTCCCGGTGGCCCGCATGGTCCACATCATCTGGGCCAGCATGCTCACCCCGTCCACCATCGCGGCGTCGATCACCTGGCCCTTGCCGGACCGTTCCCGCTCGTAGAGCGCCGCGACGATGCCCACCAGCACCAGCATGGATCCGCCGCCGAAGTCGGCGACCAGATTCAGCGGTGCGACCGGGGGCCGGTCGCGGAAACCGATCGCCGACAGCGCGCCGGTCTGCGACAGGTAGTTGATGTCGTGGCCGGCCGTCGTGGCCAGTGGACCGTCCTGGCCCCACCCGGTGATGCGCGCGAAGATCAGCCTCGGGTTGACCGCATCGCACTCGGCGGGCCCGATGCCGAGCCGTTCGCAGGTGCCGGGGCGGAAGCAGTCCAGCAGCACATCGGCCTTGGCGGCCAGGGCCAGCAGCCGGTCCGGTTCGGCCTTGACGTCGAGGTCGACGATCCGTTTCCCGCGGTGCAGCAGGTCGACGTTCTCGGCGGGCATGGTCAGCCCGCCGGGCCTGCGCACCCGGACGACGTCGGCCCCGAGGTCCGACAGCATCATGGCGGCGTGCGGCCCTGGGCCGATACCGCCGAGTTCGATGATTCTCACCCCGGTCAGGGGCCCGCGGTTGGTCATGACAGGCAGACTAGAGCCATGACCGACACCGGCTACACCGTTGCCGACTATCTGCTGGACCGGCTCGCCGAACTCGGGGTGACCGAGATCTTCGGAGTGCCAGGCGATTATCAGCTGGAGTTCCTCGACCACATCCTGGCCCATCCGCGGATGAGCTGGGTCGGCGGCGCCAACGAGCTCAACGCGGGCTACGCCGCCGACGGCTACGGCCGGTTGCGCGGGATGTCCGCGCTGGTGACGACGTTCGGTGTCGGCGAACTGTCGGCGGCCAACGCGGTCGCGGGCAGCTTCGCCGAACATGTCCCTGTGGTGCATATCGTCGGCGCGCCGTCGAAGGATTCCCAGGGCGCCCGGCGCATCGTGCATCACACCCTCGGCGACGGCGACTTCGAGCACTTCCTCCGGATGAGTCGTGAAATCACCTGCGCCCAGGCCAATCTGGTCCCGGCGACGGCGACCCGCGAAATCGACCGGGTGCTCTCGGAGGTCCGCGAGCAGAAGCGGCCGGGCTATCTGCTGCTGGCCACCGACGTGGCCCGCTTCCCCACCGAGCCGCCCGCCACGCCGCTGCCCCGCTACACCGGCGGCACCAGCCCGCGGGCGCTGTCACTGTTCACCGAGGCCGCCGCGAAGCTCATCGGCGAGCACCGGCTCACCGTGCTCGCCGACTTCCTGGTGCACCGGCTGGGCTGCGTCGACCAACTCAACGCGCTGCTGACCGCCGATACCGTTCCGCACGCGACGCTGATGTGGGGCAAGAGCCTGGTCGACGAGAGCTCACCGAACTTCCTGGGCATCTATGCCGGTGGCGCCAGCGAGGACACCGTCCGCGACGCCATCGAGAACGCGCCCGTCCTGGTGACCGCGGGGGTGCTGTTCACCGATATGGTCAGCGGGTTCTTCAGCCAGCGCATCGACCCGGCCCGCACGATCGACATCGGCGCCAACCAGAGCGTGATCGCCGGGCAGGTGTACGCCCCGATCGATATGGCGGCCGCGCTGGACGCCGTGACCGCGATCCTGACCGAACGCGGCGTCACCTCCGCGGCGCTTCCCGCCGCGCCGGCACGGCCGAAGGCCGACCCGCCGGACCGCGACACCGCCCTGACCCAGGAAACCTTGTGGGACAGGCTCGCCGACGCGCTGACGCCGGGCAATGTGGTGCTCGCCGACCAGGGCACCTCGTTCTACGGGCTGGCCGGGCACCGGCTGGCATCCGGGGTGACGTTCATCGGCCAGCCGTTGTGGGGGTCGATCGGCTACACCCTGCCCGCCGCGGTCGGGGCCGGGCTGGCCGACCGGGACCGCCGCACGGTACTCCTGATCGGCGACGGCGCCGCCCAGCTGACCGTGCAGGAGCTCGGCGCCTTCGGCCGGGAACGGCTGGCGCCCGTCGTCGTGGTGGTCAACAACGACGGGTACACCGTGGAGCGTGCCATTCACGGGGTGACCGCCGAGTACAACGACATCACCGGCTGGCGCTGGACCGAACTGCCCGCCGCGCTGGGGGTGCCCGATGCGCTGACCTTCCGGGTGGCCACCTACGGCGAACTCGACGACGCCTTGACCGCGGCGGCGGACGCCGCCGACCGCATGGTGTTCGTCGAGGTGCTGCTGGGCCGGATGGACATCCCGCCGCTGCTGACCGACCTGGCGCAGTCCGCGTCGGCGGCCAACGCGCAGTGAGGCTCAGCCCTTCTTGAGCTTGAGGACGTGCCGGCGCAGCCCTTCGGTGGCGGTTTCCAGGCCGCCCTTCATGGTGCGTTTGACGATGAAGCCCGGCAGCGGCACCGCCAGGTCGATCGAGAGGTCGAAACGCACCTTGGTCTTGTCGCCGGCGGGGGTCAGGGTGTAGCTGGCGTCCTGCGCCTTGAGCTGCCCGGAGCTCACCAGGGTCCAGGCCACCTTGTTCTCGGTCCAGGTGTACTCAACCACCTGCTCGTCGGTGAGCCCCGCGGCCTTGATGACGTTCTTGACCCGCTTGGGCCTGCCGTCGTCGTAACTGTCGACGACTTCGGAACGCTGGTACTGCGGTGACCAGTCGGGAACGGCCTCGACGTCGGCGAGCACGTCGAGGATCTCCTGCGGCGTCGCCTCGATCACTACGTCCCGGGAATCGCTGGTTGCCATGCGCGGATTCTATTCGGTCTACGCTCGCCCTCATGAGCAATGCCGTCGATCCGAATGCCCGACCGAGTGGACCCGGATGTGCGGAGTGCACCGCGGCCGGCGGCTGGTGGGTGCACCTGCGGCGCTGCGCGGCGTGCGGGCACATCGGCTGCTGCGACGATTCGCTGGGCCGGCATGCGTCGGCGCACTGGCGCGACAGCGGGCATCCGATCATCCGCTCGTTCGAGCCGGGCGAGGACTGGTTCTGGAACTTCGAGGCCAACCAGTACTACGACGGGCCGGAGCTCGCCGAACCGCAGCACCATCCGAAGGACCAGCCGGTGCCGGGCCCCGAGGGGCAGGTACCCAAGGACTGGGCCACCATTCTGCGCAGCCGTTAACCGGCGAGCACGGCCTTGGCTGCGTTGTAGCCGGGGATGAAGGTGATGCCGGGCCCGCCGTGACAGCCCGCGCTGCCCAGGTACAGCCCGGATATTGGGATCGGTTGGTCGACATAGCCTTTGGGGCCCGGACGGTTGGGGCCGAGCTGCTCGGGGTGTACCAGCCCGTGGCAGTAGTCGCCGCCGGGTGCGCCGAACATCGTTCCCATGTGTTTGGGGGTGAAGGTGGTGTGGCGGATGATCCGCCGCTCGAAGTCCGGCGCCAGCCTGCCGATCTTCTCGATCACCCGCCTGCCCATCTCGGCCTTGAGCTCGCCGTAACCGGACCGCGACCCCTCGACCGGGAACCACAGCGAAAACGCCGACGCCGCATGCTTTCCCGCGGGCGCCAGGATCGGATCATGGGCCGACGGGATCTGCAACGCGATGGCCGGATCGGCGGGCACGATCCCGTTCCTGGCGTCCTGCCACTGCTGCTGCAGCTCCTCGGGGGTGCTGAAAATGCCGATGGCGGCCTGCATCTCCGGATCGTTGAGCAGCTCATAGGGGGTGGCGAAGGTGGGGGCCCCGTCCAGCGCGAAGTGCATCTGCAGGTAGCTGCCACGATGGTCGACGCGGCCGAACCGGTCCCGGATCTCGGCGGGCAGGACCGCGGGGTCGATGAGGTCGGTGACGGTGAGGTCGGGTGCGACGGCCGAGACGACGACGGGTGCGCTGACGGTTTCACCATCGGCCAGTTGCACCCCGGTGACCCGGCCGGCCTCGACCAGGATCCGTTCGACCGCACTGCGTAACCGCAGCTCACCTCCGCTACCGAGGAGCCGTCCGCGCAGGTGATCGGTGAGCGCGCCGATCCCGCCCGCCAGCTTCTTCATCAGCACGGCGTTCTCGTCGGGCACGGCCAGCCCATAGGCCAGCGAGGCCGCGCTGCCGGGGGACTCGGGTCCCCGGTAGGTGGTGTTGACCGCCAGGAACGCCAGCATGCCGCGCAGGGCGCCGTGCTTCTCCCGGTCGGGCAGGTAGCGGTCCAGCACATCGCTGACCGAGCCGAACAGCAGGTCGTTGATCGCCGCACGTTCGGGTTCGGTTGTGGCGCAGGCATACATCTCGTCGAGAGTGTGGGGCGCACGGTCGGCGTCGAAGCGGCCCAGCGCGCGGGTCGGCGCCTGACTCCACGCCATCAACCCGGCCATCCCGGTGACGGCGTCGGCGCCGTGCACCTCGCCGAGGTGGGTGAGCATCTTCATCGGGTCGGCGTAGTAGACCACCGGGGCGTCGCCGATCCCGCGCAGCGACACCGACATCACGTCGAGGTCGATGACCGGCAGGTCGTCGAGTCCCAGTTCGCGGCTGACCACGGCCGAGGTCGGGAATTGCAGCGATCCGGCGATCTCGAACCGGTAGCCGTCGAACAGTTCGACGGTCGAGGCCATCCCGCCGGCGTACCGCTTGGCCTCCAGGCACACGGTGCGCAGTCCGGCGCGCGCCAGCAGCGCCGCTGCGGTGAGTCCGTTGTGGCCCGCGCCGATCACGACCGCGTCGTATTCCGCCATCAGCCGAGGCTGGCACGCCGGTAAAAGTTTTGTCAATAGTGACAAAACATGTCAGTCGAGGCCGGTGCGCAGCGCCTCCAGCGCGGTCCGGCACAGCCGGGCCAGCTCGGGCAGCGACCGCTCCCCCGCCTCGTTTCCGGTCATCCAGACCTCCATGGCGCCGAACACCGACGCCGCGACGCAGCGGGCCGTGACCGCGATGCGCAGTCGGTCGTCACCGGCGGGTGGCCCGGGGGCGCGCCGGGTCAGGTGATCGGACACCGCGTCGGCGAAATCGGTCTCGACCTGGCGGATGTGGCGGACGATGCGGCCCGGGTCGAGTTCGGCGGCCCGCATCGCGGCGATCTTCGGGATGGCGTCGACGTCGTAGGGAAAGGCCAGGATCGCCGAGGACACCGAGTCGAAGATCGATTCGCCGGCGGGCCGCTCGGCCAGGGCGGCCCGGAACCAGTGCAGCCCGGAATCGTAATCGGCGAACAGCAGATCGTGTTTCGAGGCGAAGTGCCGGTAGAAGGTGCGCTGCGACACCCCGGCGTCGGCGGCGATCTGTTCAGCCGAGGTGTCCTCGACGCCCTGGGCCAGAAAACGCACCAGGGCGGCCTGCCGCAGCGCCTCACGGGTGCGTTCGCTGCGCGCGGTCTGCGCCGGCCTGGCCATGCCGGTAAGTTACCGCAACCGCCGAGCGGCCCGACCAAATGTCAATATTGACAAAACTTGGTCGGGCGAGTGTGCTCACCAGATGGTGTCACTCATCGTTCACGCGGTGCTGGGTTTCGCGGTCATCGCACTCATCGTCCGGCTCAACCCGCAGATCTTCTCCCGCCCACCGGGACCGGCGGTCTCGGCGACCGAGTTGGCGTTCTACGTCGTGGGGGTCGCATCGATCCCGTTGTGCTGGTATTTCAACGCCCAGTTCGTCGCGCAGTACGCGGCGCCCGGCGGCAACCCGATCTGGGGCCCCGGCAGCTGGCAGCAGTTCATCGCGCTCGGCTACGACAACCCGGCGGCGAGCTCGGCGAGCGCCGACTACACGATCGCGAATGTCATTCTGCTGCCGCTGTTCACCATCATCGACGGGCTGCGCCGCGGCATCCGCCACCCGTGGCTGTTCTTTGTGTCGAGCCTGTTCACCAGCTTCGCCTTCGCGTTCGCGTTCTACTTCGCGACCATCGAACGCCAGCGCCGCCACCAACAGGCCGGCGTTCCGATCGGCTAGACCGGATCGGGTCGTCCCTCTCGCAGCTGGACGCCGGCTGTGAATTCACTGAGGATAGTTCTATATACCCAGGTCGGGGCCTCGGCCTGGACCTGTGCGCCGCCTCACAGTCACAGGAATGAATTTCCCGGTCGCCGCACGCGATGTACGGACTATGACGAGTGATGCCACCGTATCCGAACTGGACGGCCTCGACGACGAGCCCACCCGACGCATCGCCGAGTTGTACGCCAGCGATCCACAGTTCCGCGCCGCTGACCCGGTGCCCGCCGTCGTCGACGCCGCCCGTGCGCCGAACCTGCGGCTGTCCCAGATCCTGCAGACGCTGCTCACCGGTTACGGCGACCGGCCCGCCCTGGGGTACCGCACCACCGAGCCGGTCACCGATCCCGCCACCGGGCGCACCACCACCCGGCTGTTGCCGCGTTTCGACACCGTCAGCTACCGCGAGGTGTGGTCGCGGGTACGGGCCATCGCCTCGGCCTGGCGCCAGGACGCCACCAACCCGGTCACACCCGGCGACGCGGTCGCCACCATCGGGTTCGCCAGTGCCGACTACCTGACCCTGGACTTCGTCTGCGCCTATCTCGGGTTGGTGACGGTTCCACTGCAACACAACGCGCCGGTCTCGCGTCTCGCACCGATCCTGGCCGAGGTCGAGCCCCGGGTCGTGGCGGTCAGCGCCGAATACCTCGACCTGGCGATCGAAGCCGTCCAGGATGTCGCCTCGATCGCTCAACTGGTGGTGTTCGACTACCGCCAGGAGCTCGACGATCACCGCGACGCCCTCGAGCGCACCCGTAACCGGCTGGGCGGCACCGGAATCGCCGTGACCACGCTCGGTGAGGTGATCGACCGCGGTTCCGTGCTCGCCGCCGAACCGCCCTACACCGACGGCACCGACGAGCGGCTCGCGATGATCATGTACACCTCGGGTTCCACCGGGGCGCCCAAGGGGGCGATGTACACCGAGGCGATGCTGTCGCGGCTGTGGACGTCGTCGTTCGTCTCCGACAACACCACCCCGGTCTTCAACGTCAACTTCATGCCGCTCAACCACCTCGGCGGCCGGCTGCCGCTGGTGTCCTCCGTACAGGCCGGCGGCGTCAGCTATTTCGTCCCCGAATCGGATATGTCCACGCTGTTCGACGATTTCGCGCTGGTCCGGCCCACCGAGCTGGGCCTGGTTCCCCGGGTGGCCGACATGCTCTTCCAGCGGTATCGCGGCACCGTCGACCGTCTCGTCGCCGAGGACGCCGACGAGGCGACCGCCAAGAAAGCGGCCGGCGCCGAGTTGCGCGAGCAGGTCCTCGGCGGCCGGGTGCTCGGCGGGTTCGTCGGCACCGCCCCGCTGGCCGCGGAGATGAAGGAATTCCTGGACACCGTGCTCGGCGTGCACATCATCGACGGTTACGGCCTGACCGAAACCGGTGCGGTGACCCGCGACGGTGTGGTGACGCGTCCCCCGGTGACCGACTACAAGCTCGTCGACGTTCCGGAACTGGGCTACTTCAGCACCGACAAGCCGCACCCGCGCGGCGAATTGCTGGTCAAATCAACCACTTTGACGCCCGGCTACTACAAGCGGCCCGATGTCACCGCGAGCGTGTTCGACGAGGACGGGTATTACCGGACCGGCGACGTGATGGCCGAGATCGAGCCCGACCGGTTGGTGTATGTGGACCGGCGCAACAATGTGCTCAAGCTGGCCCAGGGCGAGTTCGTCGCGATCGCCAACCTGGAGGCCGTCTACGCCGGTGCGCCCCTGGTGCGCCAGATCTTCGTCTACGGCAACAGCGAACGCGCCGCTCTGCTCGCGGTGATCGTGCCCACCCCCGAGGCCCTCGCCCACTTCGACGCCGATGCGCTCAAGACCGCGCTGGCCGAATCGCTGCAGCGCACCGCCGGGGAGGCCGAACTGCAGTCCTATGAGGTGCCCGCCGATTTCATCGTCGAGACCGAGCCGTTCAGCGCGGCCAACGGCCTGCTGTCCGGGGTCGGAAAACTGCTGCGGCCCAACCTCAAAGAACACTATGGGCAACGGCTGGAGCAGATGTACGCCGATATCGCCGCCGCGCGGGCCGACGAGCTGCGCGCGCTGCGGGAATCCGCCAAAACCCAGCCGGTGATCGACACCCTGACCCGCGCCGCCGCCTCCATCCTCGGCAGCGGTCGGGTTCCGGCCGAGGCCCATTTCACCGATCTGGGTGGGGATTCACTGTCGGCGCTGACGCTGTCGAATCTGCTGGGCGAGCTGTTCGACATCGAGGTGCCCGTCGGCACCATCGTCAACCCGGCGGCCAACCTGGCCCAGCTGGCCGCGACCATCGAAGCCCAGCGCGCCTCGGGGAGCCGCAGGCCCACCTTCGCGACCGTGCACGGCACCGGAGCGACCGAGATCCGGGCCGCCGAGCTGACCCTCGACAAGTTCATCGACGCCGCGACGTTGGCCGCCGCCCCCGGGCTGCCGATGACGACCGGGGAACCCACCACCGTGCTGCTCACCGGGGCCAACGGCTGGCTGGGCAGATTCCTGACCCTGCAGTGGCTGCAGCGGTTGTCGCAGACCGGCGGGAAGTTGATCGCGATCGTGCGCGGCCGGGACGACGCCGAGGCCAGGGCGAGGCTGGTGCGCGCATACGACACCGACCCGGACCTGGCGCGGGAATTCGCCACACTGGCCGCCGACCACCTCGAGGTGCTGGCCGGCGACATCGGTGAACCGAATCTCGGTCTGGCTCCGCAGAACTGGCGGCGACTGGCCGCCGACGCCGACCTGATCGTGCATCCGGCCGCGCTGGTCAACCATGTGCTGCCCTACCAGCAGCTGTTCGGCCCGAACGTGGTCGGCACCGCCGAACTGATCAAGCTGGCCATCACCGACCGGATCACGCCCGTCACCTACCTGTCCACGGTCGCGGTGGCGATGGGAACGGCACCCGGACGGTTCGAGGAGGACGGCGACATCCGCGGCGTCAGCCCGGTGCGCCCCATCGACGACGGCTACGCCAACGGGTACGGCAACAGCAAGTGGGCCGGCGAGGTGCTGCTGCGCGAGGCGCATGACCTGTGCGGGCTGCCGGTCGCCACGTTCCGGTCGGACATGATCCTGGCTCACACCCGCTACCCGGGTCAGCTCAACGTGCCCGATATGTTCACCCGGTTGCTGCTGAGCCTGCTGCTCACCGGGATCGCGCCGCGGTCGTTCTACGCTGGTGACGGGCTGGGCAGCCGGCCGCGCGCCCACTACGACGGCCTGCCGGTCGACTTCATCGCCGAGGCGATCACCACGCTCAACCCGTCGGAGGGCTACGTCTCCTACGACGTGATGAACCCGCACGACGACGGGGTCTCGCTGGATGTGTTCGTGGACTGGCTGATTCGCGGGGGCAATCGGATCGAACGGGTCGACGACTATGCCGACTGGCTGCGCCGCTTCGAGACCGCGCTGACCGCGCTGCCGGAGAAGCGGCGGGCCCAGACCGTGCTGCCGCTGCTGCACGCGTTCGCCCACCCGGATCAGCCGGTGCGCGGCGCGGCGGGCCCCACCGCGGTGTTCCACGCCGCGGTGCGGGCGGCGAAGGTGGGCCCCGGCGGCGACATCCCGCACCTCGAGCAAGGCCTGATCGACAAGTACGTCAGCGATCTGCGCCGGCTGGGCCTGGTCTGACCGCGGTCAGCTGCCCGGCTCCAGCAGGGCGATCGAGGCGTTGACGGCCTCCTCGGCGATATCGCTCATCCGGCCGCCGTCCTCGACCGTGGTGGCGGTGAGCTCACGCAGACCGCCGAGCAGCATGACGACCCGTTGCCGCGACACCGCCACGCCCGCGGCGTGGAACTCCTCGGTATCGCTCATGGCCTGCACCATGGTGACGAAGTTCTCCATGGCCTCGCGCTGCAGGGCGCGGGCCGAGGCCCCGAGCGCGGGCACGTCGCGGATCCAGCTCACCATCAGCTGGGGCCGCGCCTCCCCCGACGCGATCCACGCCTCGATGGCCTGGCGAACCTGGTCCCGCCAGGGCGCGTGCGGATCGACGGCGGCCGTGATCAGCCGGACCTGTTCGGCATTGGCCGCGGTCAGCAGCGCCAGGAAGCATTCCTCGCGACCGGCGAAGTGTTCGTAGAAGGTGCGCCGCGAGGTGCGTGCCCGGCGCACGATGTCGGCGACCGTGGTCTTGTGGTAGCCGTCGTCGATGATCGACGCTTCGAGAGCGTCGAGCAGGCGCGCCCGGAAGTCGGTCTTGTCGGTCGGTCCTGCCGTGACGCCATCAGTCATATCGGGCTGCCATGCTACTGACCCGCGGACCGGATCAGCGGCGCACCGTCGGGCTGTGTCCGAGGTCGGTGCGCGGCGCCGGGCGGTTGCCCAGCTGATTCTGCTGAAAGCTCAGGCACGTCCCCAGATGACCGCCCACGCAGGGCACACCGTTGACGGTGGGCACCGGCCCACCCGAGTACACGCCGGTGGGGTCGCGGTCGGCCGGCTCGGCCGCAGCCGACGGCGCGAGCACCACCGCGAGTGCCCAGAAACCGACGACCGCCCGGCCCATACCAGCAGCGTAGCCCCGCGGAGTCAGCCGATCGGGGTCAACGGGCTCAGCACATCGCGGACGAATTGGGCGATGTTGATGCTGGGATTGCCGTCGGGAAAACTCACCGTCGACAGGATGGTGCCGCCCGCGTCGGCGAAGTTCTGATCGGCACGGCCCTGATGCGTCGAGGACGTCACCAGGATGATGCCCGAGGTGCCCGCCTTCTTGGCCAGCGGCACCGAGAACTGCGCGTTCTGGACGGTGCTGTTGGCCCGGTCCTCGACGATGATGCGGTTGGCCGGAAAACCGAGCATGAGCAGCAGGTTGCGCATCGCCCCGGCCTCGGTCTGGCCGTTCTGCGGGTTACCGCCGGTGACGATGATCGGCGACTGCGGGAACGACTGCGCGATCATCAGCCCGGTGAGGACGCGGTGGTAGAGGATCGGACGCATCGAACCGTCGGGCTTGAGGCCGTAGCCCAGGATGACGATGGCCGGCTTCGAGAAGTCCTTGCCCGCCACCGGCGGCGCGGCCTGCGCGATGGACGGGGCCAGACCGCCGAGGGCGACGGTCAGGACCAGGACGATCGCCGCCGCACCCCGGCGCGAGCGGCCACTTATGGCACGCATTTTCGGCCGGACCGTGCCAAAACTGGCCACTCGACGCACGATCCCACCCCCGAATAGTTGCGACACGCGTGATTATCGATGCCAATGAGGGCGATGTTACAGATAAGCTCCGTGAGGCGCAGTGTGCCTACTGTGAGAGATGAGCAGGAATCGGGTAGTGCGAACGAAAAGCGTTGGCGCACTTCGTCGTTCGCGCGGCCAGAGCGTCGGCATCTTCCGTGCTAGTCCACCACCGAGCTTCTGCGGATCGGGCCCGAGCCCCCGCTAATCGACCGGCCTTCGGTGCCGAGGGTGAGCACGATATTCCATCGACCCCTTACGCCGCAGGGGTTTAATCTTCGCCAGCGAATATGCGACAAGGTAGAGAACCGCGAACGTGCCAACAGTAATTATCGAGACGATTGCGAATTGGACATACTGCTCACGTGCAATGCGATAACCCCAACTGGCATCACCGATTCCCAGCCCGATGCCGAAGAAGACGAGAAATCCCGCTCCGATGATTCCCGGCCCCCAATCCTCGCAACCACTTTCGATGAATATGCGCAGGTTAATCGCGGCGATGAGCATAAGCACGGCAACCATCCACCACATCTTTCTCGCGGTGAGAAGCCCACTGTAAGCATCGGGCGCTGGATCATGCTCCGTATGATCTTCGTCGTCTACGGCATTTTCTATCGGCTTGCCCTCAGGGTCCGGATCACTATCTTGGGCCGTTAGCGCGTATATCTTGCCACGGATCTTGATGTAGGGCGTGTAGCCGTACGCAGCTATTCCCATTGCGGCGAATATAGCAAGGCCGACCAAGAGTCCTTTTCCTACATCCGGGTACAGCGTGAGAAAAGCGGCGATTGCTCCGACGCAGGTACTGGACCAGTAGATACGACGTTGAGAGCTGCGACTGTGATCAAAGAACTGCTGAATCACAGCTACGGCGATGGCTGCTATAAAAATAATCTGAAAGAAGTCCCGCATCCGCCTATTTGCCCATCATCCAGTCCACTGCCGCTTCTCCTCCTATGCCGCCAGCCATCGCACCGAGAAACCCGACGACGAGTGTGCCTTCGGGCCCCACGAACGATCCCCAGAACGCACCAGCGGCCCACCCGCCGAGCATCGCTCCCCCTGTTCGACCGCCCAATTCCGCCAGTTCTTCTCCCACGGGTGCGCCATTCATAATATCGATGGCCGTGATTGCTGTGTCTACGCCAGTGCCGGCTACACCCAATTTGGAGCCAAAACTCTTGAGCGCTTCGGCATCGGCGTGAGACCACACCGGAGCCTTACCCCAATGTTCTCCCCCACGCATACCCTCGGCGTGGGCCTTGGCACCCTCGCCCAAGTTGGTCGCCTGGGTCGCAAGGCCCCCTGTCGCTTCTTTGATGACTTGATCGGGAGACTTCCCGTTTTTGATTTCCTCAACGGCAGCCTTGGCCCCGTCCTGCGACACCCCAAAGTGTTCGAGGTCGTTTGTGAATTGACTGAGCACCCGCGCGCGGCCCTCGACTTCAAGTCGGTCCATGAGCCGACTCGCGTCGTCCGGTGTCATGGACCCTGGATGTGCGGCCAGTTGCCCATTCTCGAGTGCATGTTGCATTTCAAGCCTGGCCTGCGCGCGAGTGCGGGCGTCACCGCCGACGACCGTATCGGTCGGCAGCGGGCCAGAGAAGTTGGCCATGCGATAGTCGTCGAGCCGTTCGCCAGCCAAGCGACGTGCTTTGTCACCACCGTGGATTGCGTCGTGACTGGTCGGGTCTGTGACGGTCTTATAGTCGCGGAGCCGGCCAGCCGCGTCCGCCTCTTCCCGGGACATATAGCCGGCTTTCCCCTCCATGCTGGGCAGATAGGCGGTCCTGCCCTCAGCATTGGCCCTGAGTTTGGACACCTTGCCCGGTTGTCGGAGCTGGTAGTTGTTTGACCTGCAGCGTTGCTTC
>NZ_JBSFPX010000177.1:0-16005 GCF_053588415.1 Mycobacterium sp. NPDC003449 | reverse complement strand
TGTCGTCGACCTTGGCGCTGGAGACACCGGACCCGTCGCCTGCCCCGAAGAAGGTGCGCACCCGCATGACGGTGAACGCTCCGACCAGGACCACCACGGTGATGAGCAACGGAATCCAGAGCCGCTTGGCCAGCCTGGCGATCGAAAACTGTTTCTTCCGTGGGCTTTTGGTCTTAGAGTTCCTCCCGGAACGACCTCCCGGCCGCGATGCGGTCCCGGCCGGTGAGGCGTCAGCCTGGGGCGGTGCCGGATTGTCGGCATCGTCCCGGACGTGGGAACTCCTGTACGCCATTCTCACCTCGATACGCATCGTTGCCTTGCCGATTGGCTAACTTAGCAGGATATTAGCCTATGTAACAGAGTGTCAGGACCTGTACATCACGTGTCGGCGGACGATCCCGCCCGCCGACGCCCGCCGCGACGACGGCGCGGGCACACGGAAAGCGAGTGGTCACCCGGGCGCGCAGCCGATCGACACGTTCCCGGGGCCGTCATACCGACGTTCCCACAGTGATGCAGATTACGGAAAAAGGCGGCCCGCGTCGCGTGCCGCACGGGCGCACGACGCAGGCCGCGGTGTTGTCGAGGGGTTTAGTGCCAGTTCCACAGCGACATATCGCCGCGCGGGTAGTTCTGGCAGATGTCGGTGGTGTTGGCGGCGACGCCCTTGTTGTTGAAGAACAGCTTGGCCCAGTTCGGCCAGCGCCACGCCATCTGCTCGTAGAACGCATTGGTCGCGGTGTTCTCCGAGTACTGCCTGCGGCCCGCGTAGTCCAGCGAGAAGAACCAGTGGATACGGTCCTGGGCACCCTGCTGGTCAGCCGGCGGCTTGTTGTTGTAGTCGATCATGTAGCGCTCGTAGTACACCGGCTCGACGTCGCGGGCCGCCGCCATGATCTGTTCGGCATCGCACGTCGTCTTGAGGATGCGGTTGGGGATCGGGTAGTCGTCGGTGGCGTCGGCGGACGCGATACCGGGGGCGGCGGCCAGGCTTCCGGCCACCGCACACGCGGCCACACCGGCCCGGACCAGGTTACTCACACGCATACGGTCGAACATATCGCTCCAAACTCTCGGATCTGGCCGGTCGGACTCACCCCGCCGACTGGGCTGCGGCCTGTTCCATGATGAATCGCTGATCGGGGCAGTAGTAGTTGATGGCGGTACCGAGGAACTGCCAGTGCTGGGCCGATGTGCTGTCCTTGTCGAGATTCTTGCCGACGAACGCCGCCGATTCGTCGGCGTTGTGGTCGACACCGTTGTGCAATCGCTTACAGACCAGCTTGCCGATCCAGGCGTTGTAGTCCCTGGGGCCGTAGATGCCGTAAGTGTGCAACTCATTGGCGAAGTCCGTGTCGATTTCGGCATGTGCCGGAGCCGCGAACGTGATCGCCGCGGCAGCACCCAGCACAGCCAGCCCTGCAAGCTTCATGCGCTGAATCTTAGGCCACCTAACTCTGATATGGGAGAGCAACCCGCTCATCCGAGCGCCAGCAGGAGCGGAATCCGCTGCTCGGCGCTGGTCAGCGAACCGTGGTGGCCGACCAGTGCGGACTCCAGCGGTTCGGTCCGGCGACGCACAAGTGCCGCGCGGCCACGGGCGGCGGCCACCACATCACCGATCCGCGGGCGAACCTCGTCGCGGATCCGGTCGCCGAACCAGCCCGCGGCGATCGCCTCCTCCCGCGAGAGCACCCAGGCGGCATCGCCGAGCACCTCGCGCCACGCGGCTCGTACGTCGGCATCCGCTCCGTCGGCGGTGTAGACGTGGCGGGCCCTGGCCTCGCCCCCGATGGCGGTCACCCCGTCCAGCAGCTGGGCGTGGCCGTCGAGATCCACCGATTCGGCCGGGTCGATGGTGACCATGCCGTGGTCGGCGACCACGGCCAGCAGCCCACCGCGGGGCAGCGCCTCGACCACCGACTCCACCAGCCGGTCGACCTGGCGCAGCTGCATGCGCCAGGCGGCCGAACCGGGACCGTGCAGGTGGCCGATCAGGTCGAGGTCGGCGTGATAGCCGTAGCAGAATCCGCCGTCCGCGACGGCCGATGCCACCGCGGCCGCGAGATCGCCGATGCCGTGGACGCCGACATAGCGCCCACCGCGCAGGACGGCGCGGGTCAACCCCGACCCGGCGAATTCGGCCCCGGATACGACGCTGACCGCCAGGCCGGTGGCCCGGGCCCGTTCGAACGTGGTGGGCAGCGGCTGGACCTGTTCGGGAACCACGTCGTCGCGCAGATCCCGGCCCCACGGGTGCGGCCGCCAGCGCAGCGCGTTGACGACCCCGATATCGGGCCGGACGTCGGGAACCCGGAACGAGTACCCGACCATGCCGTGCTCGCCGGATCGGCATCCGGTCCCGACGGCCGCCAGGCCGGCGGCCGTGGTGGCGGGGTACCCGACCTGCAGGGTTGCCGCACGCAACCCGGTCAGCACCGGGGCGTCGGCGGCATGCAGGTCGAGGAGTTCGGCCCCGAGACCGTCGATGAGAAGCACCGCGGCACCTCGCACCGGTCCGGGCAGCCGGATCGGGTGGCTGCCCGGTGCGCCGAAACCGTCGACGCCCATCGCGGCGAACACCGCGGGAACCACCTCGGCGAGGTGGGGGAGTTCGGGATCGGGCGCAGGCACGTCCATGGCGCGAGCCTGCCACAGCGGGCAGCGCCCGAGTGCGGACCGATCCGGCCACTCTCCCGCACGCGGTACTCTGACGTGCTATGAGGCCGACCAGAACCGCGATCCTCGCGGCGACGCTCGCGGTGACAGCGGGAGCGCTGTTCAACGGTGTCGCAGGCGCGGATCCGGCCGCACCGGATCCCGCGCCCGGCCCGGCACCCGGCCCCGCGCCGGGGCCGGTGTTACCCGCAGAGGCGCCGTCCGCGGTGGCCGCGCCCCCGGGCGCCGACGCACCCGCCGGGGCGCCCGCGCCTCCGCCCGTGGTCCCCGCGACGCTTATCGACCACGACGGCATCTTCATCGTCGGCACCGACATCCAGCCGGGGACCTACGCCACGGCCGGGCCGGTCACGGACGGCACCTGCTACTGGAAACGCATGGCCGACCTGCACGGTGGCGACATCATCGACAACGCGTTCAGCAAGAAGCCGCAGACCGTGGCGATCGACGCCACCGACAAGGCCTTCAAGACCAGCGGCTGTCAGCCCTGGCAGTTGACCGATGCGGCGCCCACCCAGCTTCCGCCCGATACCGGCGGCGGCCTTCCCGCGCTGGCCGCCAAGGCCAAGCTGTGGGCCTGGCTGAACACACTCAACAACAACGCCCGGCAGTACGACGGGTCACAGGTGCCGATGCCCTGACCCGGGTCAGGGCGGGGGGAGCACCGGCGGCCGGCAGGTGTTACCGACCGGATCCCACCACGAACCGTCGGTGCACGCCGGTGGCGGCGGCACGACCGGCGGCCGGCAGGTATTGCCCACCGGATCCCACCACGAGCCGTTCTCGCAGGCCATCGGCGGGCCCACGGGTGGTCTGCAGGTATTTGCCACCGGATCCCACCAGTCGGCGCCCCCACACTGCGCCGAGCTGATCGCCGGCGTGGCGATCGTCACGAATGCCAGCGGCGCCACCGCGACCCCGCATGCGCCGGCGACTCGTCGAATGAAAGCGTTCATCTGCCAACCTCCCGATCTGACGGTCCTGATTCCGAGCCTATCCGGGCGCCGCGGCGACACGCCCGGCCGGTTCGGGCGGTGGTCACCGGTGCCGGGACGGGGGTATCCGGAAACTCTTTGCCGGGCAACATGACCCGACGTGGTGCCGGCGCCGTCCATGCCGGTGTTCAGCATTCGTACAGGTCCACGGGGGAGCGGGCGCGACGGCCGCGCTGCTACTCTGCGAAGGCTGCCGGTTGTCACGTGGGCGGGACCGAAGGGGAACCAGCGTCGCGGAGCGCGATCCGCCCGGCCAGCCGCGGCGATGGCGCGGACGATTTCAGCTTGGGTGGATACGGAAAGAGTGTTGTGCGCGGCGCAGAGATCAAGGCCCTGACGGGACTGCGCATCGTCGCGGCCGTGTGGGTCGTGCTCTTCCATTTCCGTCCACTGCTCTACGAGGTCGCACCCGAATTCACCAAGGCGCTGGCGCCGATCCTGGACTGCGGTGCTCAGGGCGTCGACCTGTTCTTCATCCTCAGCGGTTTCGTCCTCACCTGGAATTACATCGACCGGATGGGGTGGTCCTGGTCGACCAGGGAGACCCTGCATTTCCTGTGGTTGCGCCTGTCGAGGGTCTGGCCGGTGTATCTGGTCACCCTGCACCTGGCGGCGTTATGGCTGATCTTCACCCTCAACGTCGGCCACGTGCCGCCCGAGGACACCAGCGGATTCAACGCGGTCAGCTATGTGCGCCAGTTCTTCCTGGTGCAGCTGTGGTTCGAGCCCTACTTCGACGGGTCGAGCTGGGACGGGCCGGCCTGGTCGATCAGTGCGGAATGGCTGGCGTATCTGCTGTTCGGTGGGCTGATCCTGGTGATCTTCCGGATCGCGCGCGCCACCCGGGCCAGAAGCCTGGTCCTGCTGGCGATCGCCGCCTCGTTGCCGCCGGTGGTGTTGCTGATGGTCAGCGGACATTTCTACACGCCGTGGAGCTGGCTGCCGCGGATCGTCATGCAGTTCACCGCGGGAGCCCTGGCCTGTGCCGCGGTCCGCAAGCTGCAGCTCACCGATCGGTCCAGGAGCGTCGCGGGATATCTGACGATCGCGCTGACCGGAATCATCATCGGTGGGCTCTATTTCTTCGATGCGCATCCGCTGAACACGATCGGCGATGCCGGTGGCATCGTCGATGTGCTGTTCGTGCCGCTCGTCGTGGCGATGGCGGTCGGAACCGGAAGCCTGCCCGCGCTGTTGTCGACCCGGCTCCTGGTGTACGGCGGTCAGATCTCGTTCGGGCTGTACATGGTGCACGAACTGGTGCACACCGCGTGGATCTGGACCGTCAAACAATTCGAGCTGACGTTGACCCCCACTGTGTCCGGCAAGCTGACCCTGCTCGGCCTGTTCGCGATATCGGTGCTCGGTGGGGTCCTGCTCTACCACGTCGTGGAGGAACCCGCCCGCCGGTGGATGCGCCGCATGGTGCAGATCAAACCGGCCGATCCGGGAAGCGGCAGGCTGCACCGGATCGAGGGAGATCAGCACAACCGGCCGTCGTCGGTTTCCGCGCGCGCAGGCTAGCCGTAACCTGCGCCGAATAGCGCTGCGCCACACGATGTTATGGGCTTGTTATCGATGTGTCATCATTGACGGAGGCAACACCGCGGCGCAAGCAATAGGCTGTTGCGTGATCTCGGTGCGGGACAGGGCGTCTCACCGGCAGTGGAGGTAGCAGCAGTGAGTCGTCTGGTCACGTTCGTCATCTCGCTCGGCCTTTTGGTCGGGGCGTTCACGTATGCGGCCGCGCCGTCGGCGGGTCAGCCCGACCAACCGCACACCCCGTCGAGCCTGGACCCGCGACCCAGCCACATCGCGGTGATCGGCGACTCATACACCACGGGCACCGACCTGGGCGGCCTCGGCCCGAGGGGCTGGACGACACTGGCCTGGCAGAATCTCGCCGGCCACGGCGTCAAGGTGGTCGCCGACGTGGGCGCCGAGGGCGGCGCGGGCTATGTGGTGCGGGGCAATCGCGGCGGCATCTTCCGGGACCTGGTGGCGCGGACGGTGAAACCCGACGATTCGCTGATCGTGTTCTACGGTTCGCGCAACGACAAGGATGCCGACCCCCTGGCGATCGCCCTGATGAGTCGCGATGCGTTGGCGTTGGCACGCCAGATGGCCCCGTCGGCGAAGATCCTGGTGATCGGTCCGCCGTGGATCAACGCCAACGTGCCGCCCAACATGTTCCGGATGCGCGACATCCTGCGCGATACCGCGCGGGATGCGGGTGCGGAGTTCTTCGACCCGCTCGCGGCCGGATGGTTCTTCGACCGTCCCGATCTGATCGGTACCGACCAGATCCACCCCACCGACGCCGGTCACGCCTACATGGCGGACAAGATCGCCCCGCTGATCAGCAACGATCTGCCCCGCTGGGTCTGAAGGTCAGCCGCGGCCTGCTGACGTGGTGCGAAACCTGTCCCGGTAGGCCTTCGGTGATACGCCGAGGTGGTTGACGAACACCCGGCGCAGCGTCTCGGCGCTGCCGAACCCGGCCAACCGGGCGGTGTCGCCGACCGAATGGCCGGCATCGAGTGCGGCCCTTGCGACGTCGACCCGAACCATCTCGACGTAGCGTGCCGGCGTGGTGCCCAGCTCGGCCTGGAACAGACGGGTCAGCTGGCGGGTGCTCATTGAGGTCAACTCGGCGAGATCCTTGACGCTGTGATCGGCGGTCGGATCGGCCGCGATGGCGTCAGTGGCGCGGCGCACCGCCGACCGTGCGGGCGCCTCGACCTCGACGAGCGTGGAGAACTGGGACTGCCCGCCGGCCCGTTTCAGATACACCACCAGTGACCGCGCCACCTCGCGGACCAGCGTTGTGCCCCAGTCCGATTCCACCAGCGCCAGGGCAAGATCGATGCCCGCCGTCACCCCCGCCGAGGTGAACACGTCGCCGTCGCGCACGAAGATCGCATCCGGTTCGACCGCCACGTCGGGATATGCCCGGCTCAGCAGGCGGGCGTGGCGCCAGTGGGTGGTGGCCCGGCGGCCCCGCAGCAGACCGGCCTCGGCCAGGATGAACGATCCGGTGCAGATGGACGCCAGGCGGCGGGTCCGCCCGGGGATACCGCGCAGCTCGGCGATCAGCGCCGGGTCGATCGGACGGCCCACCAGGACGTCGCCACCGGCCACCAGAACCGTGTCGACGCCCTCGATGTCGGACACCCGCCCGGTCACGGCCAACACGGTGCCCACCGAGGTGGTGACGTCACACCCGTCGACCGAGGCGATCGTGACCTGGTAATCGGCGCCGAACCGGTTCGCTTCGGCGAACACCTCCGCGGGCCCGGCCACGTCCAGCAGTTTCACTCCGTTGAAGACCACGACGACCACCACGCGCCGGTCCGGTGTCTGTGCCACCCGCCCATTGTGTCGCTTCCTGTGGGAAACGTGGCGCATCGGCCACGGTACGCGGCCGCCGAACCGCCGCAGACTGAGAGCACTCCGGAAGAAACCAACCGACAAGGAGTTTCGCTATGACAAGTGCCGCCGAACCCGCGCAGACCATCCACTCGGTCGCCGGTATCGAGGTGCCCGACACCCAACTGACCCGCGAGGTCACCGATTTCATCCGCGACGCCGAGGATGAGCTGCTGTTCCACCACTCCCGGCGGGTGTTCTTCTTCGGCGCCCTGCAGGGTTTGCGCCGCGGCCTCCAGCCCGACCTCGAGTTGCTGTACGTGGGCGCGATGTTCCACGACATCGGCTTGACCGAGCCGTACCGCAGCACATCGGAGCTGCGGTTCGAGGTGGACGGGGCCAACGCCGCGCGAGACTTCCTGCTGCAGCGGGGCGTCGACGAGGCGGCCGCCCGCAAGGTGTGGCTCGGCATCGCCCTGCACACCACCCCCGGCGTCCCGGAATTCCTCGACCCCGAGGTCGCCCTGGTCACCGCCGGGGTCGAGACCGATGTGCTCGGCATCGGCCGCGAGGACCTGTCCGCCGAGGCCCGCGACGCGGTCACCGCGGCCCATCCCCGGCCCGATTTCAAGAATCGCATCCTGCGGGCGTTCACCGAGGGCGTGGCGAACCGGCCGCAGTCGACGTTCGGGACGGTCAACGCCGACGTCCTCGCGCACTTCGACCGGACCTTCGTGCGCGAGGACTTCGTCGAGATCATCCTGCAGAACGGCTGGCCCGAATGACCGGAATCCTCGCCGATATCGCGGCAGTACGGCTATCGGCTGGGAACGCCGGAGGAGAACGCCGCCGTCGGTATCGAGTTGCCGAGTTTCACCGGCTGAGCTCGGACGGCTACGCGGTGCGGCGGGCGGCGAGTTGCCTGAGGTCGGCGGGCAGCGCCTCGGCACGCAGGATCGCGGGCAGCAGGTCCGATTCGAGCGTGAGCGCCCGGAACACCATCCCGACCGTGATGTCGTGGTCGGGCCGCTCGGTCACCTCGATGCGATCCCCGGCCCGCACCGTCCCGGGACTCACCAGCCGTAGGTAGGCGCCCGGAATCGCGGTTCTGGTAAAGGTTTTCATCCACCCGTTGATCTGCAGCCAGGCGGCGAACGTCCGGCACGGGATCCGCGGGCGGCTCACCTCGAGTTCGAGGCCGTCCGACCCGATCCGCCACCGTTCGCCGATCCGGGCGTTGGTGACGTCGAGGTCCGACGTGGTGAGATTCTCGCCGAACACCCCGTTGGCGATGTCGCGGTCCAGTTCGGTCTGCCAGGTGTCGAGGTCCTCGCGGGCATACGCGTAGACCGCCTGATCGTCGCCGCCGTGGTCGCGTTGGTTGCCGATCGCGTCGCCGACCAGGCCGCTGCCGAGCCCGCCGTGCATCGGTCCGGGAGCGCGCACCTCGACCACATCTGTCACCGGTCGTTTGTCGATGCCGGTCATGGTCTGCTCATCGGCCGGATTGGGCCGCAGTTGCCCCACATTGACCGTCAGGACATTCGCCATGCCCAGAGCGTAGCCATCGGCTAGATGAGTGGCATCCGAGTATCCGGCGGGGCCGGCGGCGCGGACACCGGCAGGCACAGCCCGGTCGCCGCGTCGAGTTGACGTCCCGGCACGCAGAACGGCGCGCAGCCGTAGATGACCCCGGTCTCGCCGGGCTGGCATGCCGAACTCACCCCGGGCGTCACCACGGTGGCGACGCCCATCGGCGCCGCCGCCAGTGCCGCCGAGGCCAGGGCCGTCAGCACCACCCGCCGCACCCGACTCGCCATCTCACGCTCCTCCCGGCCGGTCTGGTAGCCGAAGTCTAAGCGCGGGCGGCGTCGGTTAGCGTCACGATGTGCAGACCCTGATCGACTTCGACGCCGCGCCGGTGTTCGCGATCCCGTGCGGCAGCCACCCGAACCGGCGGGAAGGCATGCTGATCGAGGGACCTCAGGGCTGGGGCGAATTCAGCCCGCCGCCCGGCGAGCCGTCGCTCGTGCGCTGGTTGACCGCCGCGATCGAGCCGGGGACGGTCGGCTGGCCCGACCCGGTGCGCGGCCGGGTACCGATCGCGGTGACCGTGCCCGCGGCAGACACCGTCGAGGCGCACCGCGTCGCGGCGTCCTCGGGGTGCCGCACGGCGGCGGTCGAGGTGGGGGCCGGTCCGCTCGACGACGATATCGCGCGGGTCGAGGCGGTTCGTGACGCGATCGGTTCCGCCGGCGCGATCCGCTGCGATGCGAAGGGACGCTGGGACGCCGAGGCCGCGGTCGTCGCGATCGCGGCGCTGGACTCGGCGGGCGGGGGCCTGGAGTTCGTCGCGCAGCCCTGCCCGACCCTCGCCGAACTGGCCGCGGTCCGGCGACGGGTCGAGGTCCCGATCGCCGTCGACGGGTCGGTCCGCACCGCCGGGGACCCGGTGCCGGTCGAGTTCGGCGAGGCTGCCGATGTCGCGGTGCTCAGCTGCGGGCCGCTGGGCGGCGTCCGCCGCGCGTTGCGGCTGGCCGAACGTTGCGGGTTGCCCTGCGTGGTGGCCTCGTCGCTGGAGACCAGCATCGGCGTGGCCGCCGGACTCGCGCTGGCCGGTGCGCTTCCCGAGCTGCCGTTCGCATGTGAGCTCGGCACCGTCGGGCTGCTGGCGGGCGATCTGGTGGCGCCGTCGCGTTCGCTGATTGCCCGCGACGGATACCTGCCGGTCGCGCCGATGCCGCCGGCCCCACGGCCCGACCTGATCGAGCGCTATGCGGTGACCGAACCGGTCAGGCTGGCGTGGTGGCGCGAACGCCTGCGCGCGGCCACCGCGGCGACCTGATCGCCTGTCGGATTGAGGTGGCCCGCCGAGCCGTCAGTCCTGGACCGCCTTGGCGATCGCCACGCAGGTGGTCAGCCAATCCGGGTCCGGCCGGGCATTCTCGGTCAGCTCCCACATCGCGTTGTGCATCATCCGGACGATCACCCACGCGCGGGCCCGGTCGGCGTCGAGGCCCGCGGCGTCGACGAGGGCGTGAAACCGGCGCCGGACCCCCTCGCGAACGTATCCGGTCAGCTCCTCCCACCGGTTCCACAACATCGGGGCGATTTCGTAGTGCGGGTCGCCGTTGAGCGGTTTCGGATCGATCGCCAGCCACGGTTCGCGATCGGCGGCCAGCACGTTCTCGTAGTGCAGATCGCCGTGGATGAGCGTGCCGGTGGTGGACGGGTCGGCGGTGAGTTCGGCACTGAGCCCGACGGCCTGCTCGACGAGCCGGCGGGGGACCGGTGCGGATCTGGGAAGCGCGGCGAGTTCGGCGCCGCATCGCTCGACGAACCCGGCCAGGGAACGCAACTGCGGAAGCGCGGGTACATGGATCGCGGCATACAGCGAGGCGACGACCTCGCACGCCTCGATATCCCAGAGCCCGTTCAGGTTTCGCGACCGCAGCCGTTCCAGCAGCAGCGCCCTCCGGTGTGGCGCCGCGCTCAGCAGCCGAACCGCGCCGTGCCCGCCCCAGCGCCGCAGCGCCAGGTGTTCGTGCTCGGACTCCTCGTCGGGAAACGCGACCTTCAGCACGGCGGCGACACCGTCGCTGGTGCGGGCCGGTATCACGATCGAGCAGTAGCCGTGGGTGGGCTCGCCGTCCACGACCAGTCGCCACTCCTCGACCTGGGCCCGCACCAGTGCGGGCAGGCCGTCGACCCAGTCCTGCCACCGGGGGCCGCGCTGCGCCATCGCGCGGACGGTGTCGGGCAGTTCGATCATCCCGGACATCGTCGCACCCCCGGACTGCCCGTACCTCGGCCGGTTTTGACAGACTGGGCTCATGGCACAGATAACCTTGCGTGGAAACCCCGTCAACACCGTCGGCGAACTGCCCGCTGTCGGCGCCCCCGCCCCGAGCTTCACCCTGACCGGTACCGACCTCGGCGCTGTCTCCAGCGATCAGTTCCGCGACAAGACCGTGCTGCTGAACATCTTCCCGTCGGTCGACACCCCCGTCTGCGCGACCAGCGTGCGCACCTTCAACGAGAAGGCTGCCGACAGCGGGGCCGTGGTGGTGTGTGTGTCGAAGGATCTGCCGTTCGCCCAGAAGCGGTTCTGCGGTGCGGAGGGCATCGAGAATGTCACCACCGCGTCGGCGTTCCGGGACAGCTTCGGCGAGGACTACGGCATCACCATCGGCGACGGGCCGATGGCCGGCCTGCTCGGTCGCGCCGTCGTCGTGATCGGTGCCGACGGCAACGTGGCCTACACCGAACTCGTCCCCGAGATCGCCACCGAGCCGAACTACGACGCGGCACTGGCCGCGCTCAAGTAGCCGTCGGTGCGCTTACCCGCGCGGTGCGCGGGTAAGCGCGTCCGGCGTTCACACCGGCCAGCGCTCGAGCCGGTGGGCCGCGTCGAAGAACATCCACTCGTAGCGGGCGGTGACCGCGAAATGCGCCCGCGCGACGGCTTCCTCGGCGGGGTCGAGGGTCTGGCCCACCCGATCGGTCAGAGCCAGCACCTCGGCGACGGTCGCGGCGAACTCCTCGCCGCCGTAACTGTCGATCCAGCGCTGATAGCGCCGGTCCGGCGAACCGCGTCCCAGCAGTTCGGTGCCGACCCTGGCGTAGATCCAGTAGCAGGGCAACACCGCGCCCAGCCCTTCGGCGAAGCTGCCGCCGTACGCGGTCGCGATCAGGTAGCTGGTGTAGGCACGGGTGGTCGGCGTCACCGGCGTCTCGTCGAGTGCCGCGGGGTCGAGTCCCAACTCCGGCAGCAGTTCGCCGTGCAGTGCGAGTTCGACGTCGAACACCTCGGCGGCATGGCGGGCGAACATCGCCGTATCGGACAGGGTCGGCGCCTTGGCGCCGACGATCGCCAGGGCCCGGGCGTAGTCGCGCAGATAATGCGCATCCTGCGCCACGTACTGGGCGAAGGCCTTCTCGTCGAGGGTGCCGTCGGTCAGGCCGGTCAGGAACGGGTGCGACAGGATCGCGGTGAAGGTGGGCTCGATCTCCCGCCATAACCGGGCCGACCAGGACTGCTGATTCGCGTCGGGATGCATGCCCACCATCCTGTCAGGCCGCCACGCACCGGGCTGCGGGTGGCGGATAGCCACCAAACCGCGTGCGGTCACTGTTCGGTCACGGATGCGTATCTCATTGACGTTGCGCCCCTTAGAAATTGGGCGATCGCCGAGTTTGCCGGTACAAATAGTTGACGCCACTGACGTCGACCAGCAGTCGAGCGTCGTGTTTCCTACCGAGGTCGAGAGAGTTGATGTTCGGATGCGACGCACATACGCCCTTGTGGTCGGCCTTGCCCTCTTAGTCGCGGCTCCCGGAGTTGCCGTCGCGGCGCCGTCGGATCGGCCGGCCGGTAATCAGCAATTCGTCGAACGCGTTATCGCGCGGGCACTTTCGCAGCGCGGCGTGCCGTTCAGCTACGGAGGCGGCGACGTCAACGGCCCGACCCGCGGTGTCGCCCGCACCGCTCCGGCCGCCGGTCTGCCCGGCCTGAGCCCGGTCGCGCCGTCGGCGCCGGTTGCGCCCGGCCTGACGATGCCCGCCGTGACGTCCCCCGGCCTTGCCGTCCCACGCGATCCGTCGGCCGACGTCGTCGGTTTCGACGCGTCCGGCCTCATCGTGTACGCCTTCGCCGGTGCCGGCGTGAAGATGCCACGGTCGTCGGGTGAGCAGTACAAGGTGGGGCAGAAGGTGGCTCCGGCCCAGGCGATGCCCGGTGACCTCATCTTCTACGGACCCGAGGGCACCCAGAGTGTCGCGCTGTACCTGGGCAACGGCCAGATGATCCAGGGCACCGACCCCGCGGTGGCGGTCACGCCGGTCCGCGCCGAGGGCATGACGCCCTACCTGGTCCGCATCATCGCCTAGGCCCGTCGGGCGGCGGCGCGGCGACCGGCCGGACGGGCTCCCGTGAGGGCAACGGTAAACCCTTAGACTGTGGCCTCGTGGGCATTCTGTTTGGCTTCGCGCCGTGGATCATCTACTGGGTACTGGTGGGCAACGTGCCGTTCCTCACCGCCGTGCTCGTCGCGCTGGCCGCGGCCGTCGCGACGTTCGTGATCAGCCGGATGTCGGGCAGCGCGGGGCGGACCCTGGAGATCGGCGCGCTCGCCACCTTCGTCGTGCTGACCGTGCTGACCCTGGCGCTCAGCCAGGACGTGATGGAGCGGTGGATGCAGCCGCTGAGCAACGCCGGGATCTTTCTGGTCGCGCTCGTCGGCGCGTTGATCGGTAAACCGTTCGTCAAGGAGTTCGCCGAGGCCGGGCAGCCCCCTGGCGTCGTGGCGAGCGATCTGTTCCAACGGATCGTGACGATCCTGACCTGGATCTGGGTCGGGGCGTTCGCGGGGATGACGATCTCCTCGGCGATCCCGCCGATCGTGCAGGGCGATGCCACCATCCTCGACACCAGGACCCCGCTGTCATTCGTCTGCTACTGGGTGATCCCGTTCGTGTTCCTGGGTGTGGCGGCCATCGCCTCCCGGGTCCTCCCGGACCGGATGACCGCGGGGATGAACGACCTGGTCCGCAAGACCACGTTCGTCGCCTTCAGCGAAGCCGAGATCGACCAGCTCTACTACCTGGCCCAGGAACACGCCAACCGGGAGGTCGGCGCGGGCCAGGAGGCCTACGACGTCCGGGTCGGCGGATCGGGCACCCCGCTGGTCGGCGACGAGAGCCGGCTGTCGTGGCCGTCGACCTACAAGGTGCGCGACCGCAAGCGCTGAGGACCGGGCGGCCACCGTCACTTGGTGCCGAAGATCCGGTCCCCCGCATCACCGAAGCCCGGCACGATGTAGCCGTGCTCGTCGAGCCTGCGGTCCAGCGCCGCGGTGTAGACCGGCACCTCCGGATGGGCCTCCTGCATCGCGGCGACCCCTTCCGGGCAGGTCAGCAGGCAGACGAACTTGATCGACCTGGGGTGGTACTCCTTGATCCGGTCGATGGCGGCCACCGCCGAGTTGCCGGTGGCCAGCATCGGGTCGACCACCACGACGTCGCGTTCGACCAGATCGCCCGGCAGCTTGAAGTAATACTCAACGGCGACAAGGGTCTTCGGGTCACGGTAGAGGCCGATATGCCCGACGCGGGCACTGGGCACCACGCTGAGCATGCCGTCGAGGATGCCGCTTCCGGCCCGCAGGATCGACACGAACACCAGTTTCTTACCGTCGATCATGGTGCCGGTGGTGGTCTCCAGCGGCGTCTGCACCTCGACCCGGTGCAGCGGGATGTCGCGGAGCACCTCATAGCTCATCAGCATCGAGATCTCGTTGAGGAGTTGGCGAAACCCGTTGGTGGACACCTCCTTGCGGCGCATCAGGGTGAGTTTGTGCTGCACCAGCGGATGGTCGACGAGGTGAAGGTTGCCCATCATTCCCCCTAGAAGACGCTGCCGTCGCTGACGATGGACAGCGGCGGCCGCCCGTCCCGGAGTCGCCCGGCCAGCGCCCGTCCGGCCGCCCAGGTGCCGCCTTCGAGAATGCACGCCAGCGCCAGATCCGGTGTGCCGAGCCGTCGGCGCACCACGGGGGCCAGCTCGTCCAGCAGCGCCACGGTCAGCGCGCGCCATTCGACCACCAGTTCGTCGTCCACCGACCAGGTGCGTCCCGCGTCGGCCGGATCGCGCAGCCGCAGCACCCCGGTGTCGAGGAACAGGCCGCCGTTGCGGTACTCCGGCAACCCAGTGAGGGCGTCGAGGCCGGTGACCCGGACGCCGGCCCACTCGAACGGCTCCAGCAGCGAGTAGGTCAGCCACTGGGACAGTTTGTGAAACGGCATCCAGCCCCGCGCAAGGCCGGGCCCCTCGACGGCGGGGTGCCGCCAGCAGTCCCCGAGCGGCGTGCCGTCGATGGTGTTGTCCGCCGGCCAGATTCCCGACAGCGAGCCCAGCACCGCCGAGAGGATGTCGTGGGCCGCGACCTGGTCGCCGGCCAGCGCGTCGAACAGCCCGCCGGGGCGGCCGTCCGGCCCGAACACCTCCGGTTGCCCGGCCAGGGCGGTACCGAGGCGGCGCAGCAACCGGACCCGGCCGGCCAGCCCGACCAGGGGGTTGTGCGGGCCCGCCTGCAACGCGTCGGCCACCCGCACGGGGTCCAGATCGCGCAACCCGGCGGCATCGACCCGCAGCGGCCGCGCCGGGTCCCCGGAGAACAGTCCGGCGCAGAACGCGTGCCAGCTCGCGACGCCCAACCCCTCGGACCGCCCGAATCGCAGCCGGGTGCCCGCCTCGGTGTAATGCCAGTCCGGGCCGGCGCCGGCGTCCAGCAGGACGCTCACCACGGTCAGATCGACCATCGCCCTGGCCCGTTCGGCATCGTCGGCCCCGGCCAGCCGCGCCCGCAGCCGGTCGGCCCGCGGCACTCCGCCGGCCTCGAAATGCCGCCAGCGGCTGTGATAGGGAATCGCCAGGGCCGGATAGTGCGTTCGGGTGACGGCGACAACCTCGTCGGCGGCAAGCCGCATCGCGTCGTCGTCCACCACGAACCACTTCGAGCCGCCGGCACGCGCGCGGGCCAGCAGCGGTTCGGCGCGATCGCGGACGGCGCGGGTGGTCCGCAGGGCGGCGACGGCGGCCGGGGCGTCGGTGCCGGTCATCAGACGAGTCCGCGGCCCTTGGCGATCCTCAGTTCCTCGGCGCCGGGCACCGGGCCGGGGGTGAAGTAGCCCGCGGCCATCTTGGCATCGATCTCGACGCGGGCGTCGGCCGGGATGAGGTCGTCGGGGATGTTCACCCGCTCGCCGACCTCGATTCCGGAGCCCGTGATCGCGTCGTACTTCATATTGCTCATCGACACCAGGCGATGGATCTTGCGAATTCCCAACCAGTGCAGCACATCCGGCATCAGCTCCTGGAAGCGCATGTCCTGAACCCCGGCCACACATTCGGTGCGGGCGAAGTACTGATCGGCGGTGTCGCCGCCGGCCTGGCGTTTGCGGG